>CADECN010000001.1 GCA_902825785.1 uncultured Hyphomicrobium sp.
CTTCCCTCCACACAACGCCTAATCTAATCCCATCACCAACACAGCATCCTGCTCACCCGTTGGTCGCTCATCCCGCAGGAGCGGGGATCTAAACCCTCAGCCTCCAGAAGCAGCTTTCGGATAGCGGGTCGCTCCTCACGCAGGAGCGCGGATCGAAACTTCGTTGATGCCTGGGGGTCAAGGTCCAGCACCGTCGCTCCTCACGCAGGAGCGCGGATCGAAACGACGCGGCGTTGTGCCCCTGGGCAACCGGGGGCGTCGCTCCTCACGCAGGAGCGCGGATCGAAACTGATGGCGGATGGCCGGTTTTACGAGGTCAAAGAGTCGCTCCTCACGCAGGAGCGCGGATCGAAACTGCTGCGCTGAGAACACTTGCCGCTGCTCTGGGCGTCGCTCCTCACGCAGGAGCGCGGATCGAAACGTCGAGCAGCACGCCGATGCGCCGGCGGAAGCGCTGTCGCTACTCCGGCATCGATAATCGCCATTTGGTGCCTGTATTGCACCCATCAGCGGACTTGGCCGACGCACTGACGGCGCGTCGGTTTTGAACGCAGCAACGGCCGCTTTTGGGACAAAGCGGCCTAAGAGTTAGCCCAGGAAAACCAAGTCGGAACCTCAACAACATATGTGTTCGCAGTTTCATTCTGTCCGGTGCGCCATCCGCGTATTGGCCGTTGATAGTTCCAGACGATTTCGTCTGATTGTCCCACCGGTGCTCTACGCGAGAAATGTGGGACATTTTCATTCTCCCGAAGTCCTAGGGAAAACGCGGGTCCGAGCGGCCGCGTCCCCGCGCGAAAGCCAATCGGGCGCAAATTTGGAGGCAGCCTGACCTGCAACTCAGCCCGGTCGAGCGTGCCAGGGTTGGACGCGACTTCAGTCGCCCAGATCCCAATCGCCTTCCATAAGTCGGTGCAGCTGTCGGTGAGCGCGGCTGCGCGGACGAGCTGATGCTTGGCCTAAAGGCGCGACCGGTTCGGCACCCGCTTCGAAGGCTACGTTGTCAAGATGCTCGATCTAAAGCAGCAGGCTCGGGCTGGAGGCCGAATGCTGCTTTCGTCCTCTGCGATCTCGCCAGAGCTTTCGTAAAAGTGACGCTGAGGGTTTCCGAAGAAGCAGACGTTTTGGGCTGAGAGATAGCTGGATGCGGCCGGCCCCTCATCGGCAATCCGTATCCTCAGGTTCGCAAGCCCGCAGAACGCGCCAGTCCCGTAAAGTCCTGAGTTGATCACATCGTCGACTTCGATCCCGAGGCGGCGAGCAGCCTGGCACTCGGCGGATTTAATCCGAGCACCGTATCGAGCGCCGCGGCGCCAGGCCCGAATTTCATCAGGTAAAGGAGAGCAACGGCCCAGAGGCCATGAGTGTCGAACGCATTCGGATAGACGAATACCTCGATGACAATCGTCATGAAAAGCAGCCCCAGTGATGCGAAGCGCGTGAACAGCCCCGCGAATAGCAGGACCGGCAAGGTCAACTCAGCGGCGGTTGCTAGGTAGGCCGCGATCTCTGGCGGAATGACCGGCAGCCGGTACTCGTCCTTGAACAGTGCCAGCGTATTTCCTTCCGACCAGCCTTCAAGCTTCAACATGCCGGAGCGCAGGAAGGTGGCGCCCACTGCCAGGCGCGCCAGATACGAAATCGCGTCCGCCGGGATCGACTGAAATCTCGTTGTCAGACGATTGATGAACTCAAGCATGAGAACTTCCTTTCGATGTCTGGAGCAAGGGATGCGGTTGGCCGAAGGGCACGACATCGACCACCGCGCCGGCGGAGAAAATCTGCACAAGGGTCGTGGCGAGATCGAAATTCGCGGAGCACTGCGCCGCGAATGCGCTCGCTTGCCCGAGCGAATAGCCGGCAGCCAAGGCCGCGAGGAATTCAAACGCGCCGCGCTCGACCTGTTCGACCTCGACCGCGAAATGCGGTCGTACGATCATTGCCGCTTCACCGTTCGGCGAAGCCGCGATGCGGACGCCACGCTCGTTGCGGACGTTCGCCCGCCAGATCGATACGACCGGGTACGGCGACCGCATCAGGCGCAACGACGGGTGCAGCAGGAGGCGTGCCCGCGCGACCTCATCGGCCGTCATGTCAGCGACGGCATTGCCATCGATCGGCTCGGCGTCCTCGGCGTGACATGCACGAGCCACGTGCCATTCGAGTCGCGCCACGTCGGCAAGATAGGGTACGCCCGCCGCCGGTTCGAACGACTGGATAAAAGCATCAAGCCCTGCACCGTATTCGAGAAGCACGGGTGAGGCCGGCGGCTGGCCTTCAATGAAAAGGCGTGCCATGGCATTGAAGAAATCGTCGCCCACCAGACGGCGCACGGCCGGATACGTCGATCCAAGACAGCCGATCAGGCCCGCGACGACGTTATTGCGATAGACATCGAAGCGACGCGACGGCGTGCCGTGCCTCGCGCCCAGTCCCTCCGGTACACGCCGGCGGTCGAAAAGAGCAGAAGCGAAATCCGCCTGCATCGCCTTCAGGGCGGCCGGCGCGGTCTCAAGCAGCGCGGGCATTTGGCCTCCTCGCCCTATCGAGAAGTCGTTCTGCTTTTTGGGCTTCCTCGAAGAGTTCGTGCCAAGGTGGAATGTCGTTGTCCCATTCGATGAGCGTCGGGATGGCGCCGGTGCGTGCGAGCGTCCGCTCGTACAGCGACCAAACCGCGCCGATCACCGATCTGTCGTGAGCATCGATCAGGAGCCGCCCGCCGTCCTCATCGGCAACTTCGGCATGGCCGGCGAGGTGAATCTCGCGCACATGACGCAACAGGAAAGCATCGATGTAGGTGGCCGGATCGAAGCCGTGGTTGATCGCCGAGACATACGCATTGTTGCAATCAAGGAGGAGCGCGCATCCGGAACGCTGCGCCAAGGCGTCGAGATAGTCGGGCTCGCTCAGCGTGCTTTCCTGGAACAGGACATAGGTGGATGGATTTTCGATCAACACCTGGCGGCCGAGCGCGCACTGCACCTGATCGACGTGGCGCACGACGTGGTCGAGCGTCTCGGCCGTGTAAGGGATGGGCAGCAGATCGTTGAGGAAACCCGTATCATGCGTCGACCACGCCAGATGCTCGGAGACGAGCCCAGGCTCGTAACGATCGACAAGAGCCTTCAGCCGAGCCAAGTGTTCAAGGTCGAGCGGCCGGGCCGCACCGATCGACAGGCCGACGCCGTGCAGCGAAAGAGGATAGCGCTCGCGGATCTTCGTCAGCATGTGATGCGGATATCCACCGGCGCCCATATAGTTTTCGGGGTGGACCTCAAACCATCCGACGTCGGGCGCCGTTTCGGCGATATCCCAATAGTGCTCGGGCTTGAGCCCGACCCCGGCGCGTGCCGGGATCGGGGATGAAGCCCTGGCTCGTTCGCTAAGCTCAGGAGCCATAGCTTCGACCTCACGATTTGACTGGGGTGAGCGAACCCGGACGCTTGCTGCCATCGGGCAGAGTGACTTGGAGCGTCACGCAGGTGCCGGCCGGCACGTACTTCCAAGCGCCCTTGTCGAAATCGATTTTGGAGGTGCCGGCGCAGGAATTGTTGCCAGTCGAGGCGCAGTCGTTCTTTCCGGCGGCGGTGACACCGAAGCATTTCTCTTTCTTGACGTCGTCGGCCGAGGCCGCCTGCGAGAGGGCGGTAGCGCCCGCGAGCGCCGCAAGTGCGGCCAGGAATACCGTGTTGGTGGCGTTGGACATTGGTCATCTCCTAGTGAGGCTGAAATCGCTTCGGCGTTTGTCGCGCCGACGCGATGAACCTGATGCAAGGGAAAGGAAACCGGAAATGCCCAATGGCTATGGTTACGATGCGGCCGCCGCGCTGTAACAGCCGCCGCGGATCATCTATCGATTTCATGTTGTCATAGCGCCTTCCCAGAACCGCCCGGATCGGGCAGTTTCTCCAGGCAAGCGATGATCGCCCGAAATCCGCTGCGTGGCCGCAACGGCTGGAAGGCACACGAGCCGCCGCGTTCAGACGACGGAATGAAGAGCCGATACAGGAAAAAAAGTGACCGGCCCTACTCCCCTAGAATTGGCTTTTGCGGATATCTGCGCGCTCGATGGAACACTCGCAGACCGCCTGTCCGCCTATGCCCACAAGCTCGAGGAGCTGAATTTCCCGTTTGCCGAGGCTTACGACGCGCTCGTCGCCCGGCTGATCAACGGGGAAATCGGGGTCACCGCGCCCCGCGTCGGCGATGCTATGCCGGACTTCGCGCTGCCCAGCCCGGATGGTGCGCTGTGCCGGCTCGACGATCTGCTCGCGCAAGGCCCCGTCGTTATCAGCTTCAATCGCGGCCACTGGTGCCCGTTCTGCCGGATCGAACTGGCGTCGATCGCCAGTCAGCACGCGGCGATTGCAGAGCTCGGTGCGCAGGTTGTTTCAATTCTCCCGGACCGGCAGAAATTCGTCCAGAAGCTCAGGCGCGACACCGGCGGAAAGCTGCTGATCCTGTCCGATATCGACAACGGATATGCCTTGTCGCTCGGCCTCGTACTCTGGCTCGGTGAGCGGCTGAAGGTCCTGATGCGCGGCCGAGGATTTCATCTCGACCAGTTTCAGGGCAACGACGGCTGGTTCGTCCCGCTTCCTGCAACCTTCGTCGTCGCGCGAGACGGCACAGTCGTTGCTCGCCACGTCGATCCCGAGTTCCGGACGCGGATGGAGATTTCAGAGATATTGATGGCGTTGCGTCTGACCGAAGGTGGCGGCTAGGATAATCCCGGCATGAACACGAGAGGCGCGAAATGAACCCGCGGCCGCGCAAACATGAATGACGAGCGTTCACTCGATGACGTATTCGCCAGCATTTGCGCGATGGAGCTGCCGCTGCGCGAACGGCTTTCCGCCTTCACGGCCGCGATGCCCGCTCACGAATGGGGTCAGCCGTTTGCGGTGCTCTACGAACGGCTTATCTCGCAGCTAGATAGCGCGAATTCGGGCGACGCAGCACCCACGGTGGGCAATATGCTTCCGCCTTTCGTACTGCCGGACGCCGACGGCAACCTGGTCGACTCGGCGGCTTTGATCGATAGTGGCCCCACGATCGTCAGCTTCAACAGGGGGCACTGGTGCCAGTATTGCGAGCTGGAGCTACTGGCTTTCGCGCACGCGCATCAGGAGTTTGCCGCGCATGGCGCCCGGGTTGTCTCGATCATGCCGGAACGGCAATCGTACTTGAAACGGGCGCGCGAACGCACCGGCGACACCGTTATCTTCCTTTCCGATTTGGATAACGCCTATGCGCTGGAACTCGGTCTGGTCGTCTGGCTCGGTCAGGCGATCAAGGACCTTTACACAAGCCACGGTATCGACCTGGGCAGCTATCAGGGCAACGATATGTGGTTCGCTCCGATCCCGGCGACGTTCGTTGTCGCCAAGGGCGGGAAGATACTGGCGCGCCATGTGGACCCCGACTTTCGGACCCGCATGGACATCGAAGACATCCTGGCGTGTCTGGAACGGATTGGCTCGGGGCGCGTCGCCGATTGAGGAATTTTGTCGCTGATTAAGCGCGCCGGTGTTGCCGTCGGGAGGCACCATTTGCGTCATTCGTCGGTGGTCGCTCGCCATTCGCGATCAACGCCGCCCTGGAAGGAAGCAGCGTATGCCGGAAGGGACGATTGCCGAGAAGCTCGCAATTGCGGCGGAGCGCTGCCGAGCACTCGATGCGCCCTTGGCGGGCCGGCTCCAGGCGTTTGCCGACGAACTGCGCTCTCTGAACCCGAACTTCGCCTCAGTTGTGGATCGCCTTATCGCGCGCCTCGAGGCCTCGCATGTCGGGGCCGATGCACCCGCGGTCGGCGATGCCATGCCGGATTTCATGCTGCCGGATCAGTCCGGTCGTCTCGTTCCGCTCGCAGACTTCACGGCCAAGGGACCGATCGTCATTGCCTTCCATCGCGGCCACTGGTGCCCCTACTGCAGGATCACCGCCGACGCGCTCAGTCGAATCTATGACGACGTATGCGGACTTGGCGGCGACCTCGTTGTCATCACGCCCGAGGTGGAGCGCTTCAATGCTGAGTTGCGCAGCTCCGTCGGCGCCAAATTTTCGATCCTGTCCGACATCGACAATGGCTATGCGCTGATGCTGAGCCTGGCGTTCTACATCGGCGACGAATCCAAGGATCTTCTCGACAACGCCGGTCTGGACCGCGCGCGCTTCAACGCCGGCGATGACGCCACGCTGCCGATTCCCGCAACGTTCGTTGTGGGAAGCGACGGCAGGGTCAGGGCCCGCCATATCGACCCCGATTTTCGCAAGCGCATGGATGTTGAAGACATACTAGCCGCCGTGCGCCTAGCGGCCGCGCCGTGAGATGGCTACGCCGCAATGGGTGATGACGGCGCGAACCAGTCGGCGGCGCGCAGCATCTTCAGAAATGTACTTGCCGCCACCGAGCGCTGCCGGCCCGCAACGCCGTAGGCATAAATCGTTCGCGACATCTCGAAGTCCTCGACTTCGACGAGCACGACATTTCCCGATAGCGAGCTTTGGGGCGCAAAACCCACGCCGATTCCCGCCGCAAGCAGGGTCACGAAATCGGTGTCGGAGCCGGCGCTGTGGAATCGATCGGTGTCGATGCCGGCGGTCGCAAGGCGTGCGACGCCGTCGGCGAAGTCCTCGCAGTAGGGTCGGCAGAAAATGCGTTCCTTTTTCAGCTCGGCCGGGGTCACGGCTTGGCCGTTGGCTGCGAAAGGGTGTGTCGGGGCGACCGCAAGCCTGTAGCGCTCGGTAAAAAGCGGCCACGTTTCCAGGCGATCCCACTCACCTGGAAGTTTGGACGCGAAAGCGACGTCCGCATCGCCCTTCTTCAGATGCTCGACAACGTCGGTGGAGTTGCCTCGGACGAACTTCAATGTCAGGCCCGGGAATGCGCGCACCAGCTCCTTGAGCATCGGCAGCACAAGTTCGATGTTGACCGTGACGGGCAGCGCGATGGTCAACGGCGCAAGCGCGCCTTTCTTCATTGAAGTTGCAACCTGCTTGGCGGCTTGCGCGCTTTCGAAACATTGCTGCATGAGCGGCAACATCCGCTGCCCGAGTTCGGACAGATGCGTAAGATTTCGCTCGCGCCGGAAAAGCTCCCCGCCAAACTCTTCTTCGAGCTGCTTGATCGCCCGTGTCAGAGACGGCTGCGCAACGTGGCACTCCTCGGCGGCGCGCGTGAAATTCAGCAGGCGCGCCACGGCAAGGAAATAGCGAACCTGATGCATCTCCATGAAATTTACCTGGCCAACAATATAAGCGCGCGAAATTGGCGCGGACGCGGGCGGCGGTCAAGCGATAGCCAATTGCTATCGAAACAACGCCGATACGGCATTTCAGTATAGCTCAATTGCCGGATAGCTTGCCCTTGAAACGATCCCCCGCCGCCGGTTGCTCCCTCCGACCGACGGCCCCTCAGGACCCGGGGCGGCGCACCCCCGGCAATAGCCCCGGGTCCCTCTTTTTTACCGTCAGGACTTGGAGAGCCAACATGCAGCTTATTACCAACGAAACGGCATCGACCGAGTTCGGGCCTCGGCGCGATTTGCGTGGAAAGTCAGCGATTGTGACCGGCTCAACCAGCGGCATCGGGCTTGGCATTGCCAAGGCTCTGGCGGCTTCGGGCTCGAACGTCATGTTGAACGGCTTCGCCGAGCGCGACACGATCGAGCGCACGCTGGACGAATTTTCGGCAACCTATGGCGTTCGCATGGTTTATTCCGCAGCCGATATGTCGAAGCCCGAAGACATCAACCGCATGGTGGGCGAAGCGCGTAACGCCTTCGGCAACATCGATGTGCTGGTCAACAACGCCGGCATCCAGCACGTCGAGCCCGTGGAAACGTTCCCGATCGAGAAGTGGAACGCGATACTCGCCATCGATCTTTCGGCCGCGTTCCACGCAGCGCGCGCGGTGATACCGGAAATGAAGGAGCGCAAATGGGGGCGCATCATCAATATCGCTTCCGCCCACGCGCTGGTCGCCTCGCCCTACAAATCCGCCTATGTCGCTGCCAAGCATGGCATCTCGGGGTTGACCAAGACGATCGCACTGGAGACGGCGGAGTTCGGCATCACCGTCAATGCCATCTGCCCCGGCTACGTATTGACACCTCTGGTCGAGAAACAAATTCCCGAAACGGCGAAAGCGCGCGGCCTGACCGAAGAGCAGGTCGTCCGCGACGTTCTCCTGCACGCGCAGCCGACGCGGCGCTTCGTGACGACGGAGGAAATCGGCGCGCTGACAGTGTTTCTGTGCACGTCGTCCGCTCGCTCGATCACCGGCGCCAGCATCCCCGTCGAAGGCGGCTGGACCGCCCAATAGCGACGGACGCTGCAATCGGACGAGCCGAAAGAGGCGCGCAAAGACGGCATCGTCTTTGCGCGCCTCATCGCTCTTGGCGGCCCGTCGCAACAACGACATAGCCCAGAGCTATCGAAAGCGTTCCCATTCGGCATTTCAAAAACGATGCGCCGCAACGCCATTCTGCGGCGCATGAGCGCCGTTTTCAGCGCTCACCTCCAGCATCGAAAAGGATCGCACCCATGTCTCTCAACTATCCCCTCTCACTGCCGACAACCACGGCAATGTTTGCCCTGTTGGCCGGCGCCACTTTTATTCTTGCGCCGCTGCCGGCATTTGCAGGCTCATGCCCGGTTGACAAGCAAACGACGGACGGCCAGAAGCCGGGCGCAACCGCGCATAAAAACGTCAGCGAAAAGCTTCTCGGCGCAATTGATCTGTCGAAGGAGCGCGTCGCCGTCGCCGGCCACAGTTTCCGGATGCGCCGCCTTGACGTTCAGCCCGGCGGCGAAGTTGCCTGGCACAGCCACGAAGACCGCCCGGCACTGATCTTCGTGGTCTCCGGCTCTATCACCGAATACTCGAGCCACTGCGCCGTTCCGATCGTCCACGGCACCGGCGATCTTTCGGTAGAGCAGGGCGGACTTTCTCATTGGTGGAAGAACACCAGCAAGAAGCCGGTCGTTCTGATTTCCGCCGACATCGCCGCCAACCCGGAACAGCCGGGCATGTAATCCGCACAACCGCGCGGCTTCTGTCCGTGGGAGCCGCGCGGCCTTGCAAGTCCGAAAACGCGAAAGAAACGCGATGGCCAGTTTGACCGCACATCTCAATCCGGGTTTGACCGCCCGCGCTGCGATTGCCAGATCCGGTATCATCGGATTGATGGCATTCCTCACGGTCGTCGATTTGTTCGCCGCGCAGGCGCTGTTGCCCTCCCTTGTCACGCACTACGGCGTTTCTCCTGCCGCGATGGGGTTGGCCGTCAACGCATGTACGTTCGGCATGGCCGCGTCCGGGCTCGCCGTTGCGCTTTTCGGTTCCAGAATCGGGCGGCGCACCGGCATCGTCACCAGTTTGGCGGCGCTCGCAATTCCGACCGCCGCTCTCGCATTCGCCCCCAATCTTGGGGTATTCGCCGCGCTTCGCATCACGCAAGGCATCTTCATGGCCGCCGCCTTCGGCCTGACGCTCGCCTATTTGGGCGAACACTACAGCGCCAAAGAGTCTGCCAGCGCCTTTGCCGCCTACATTACGGGCAACGTTGCCAGCAACCTGTTCGGCCGTTTGATTGCAGCGGGAGTTGCGGATCACATTGGCTTGCAGGCCGCTTTCTTTGCCTTCGCTCTCCTCAATTTGGCGGGCGCAGCGCTGGCATTCGTTGCTGTCGGCATGTCGCCCACCCCGATGACGCGAGAGAAGACGGACGCAACGACCGACTGGCTGAGCCATCTGAAGAATTCCGAGCTGCGCGCGAGCTTTGGCATCGGCTTTTGCATCCTGTTCGCGTTCATCGGCACGTTCACGTTCGTAAACTTCGTGCTTGTCGGGCCTCCTCACGTCGTCGGCATGATGCGCCTCGGTATCGTATACTTCGTCTTTCTGCCGTCGATCGTCACGACGCTGATTGCCGGCGCCATCGGCCAGAGGATCGGCACGCGCAGGGCGTTATTGGCAGGCTTTGGCGTCGCCGTTCTAGGGTTGCCGTTGTTGCTGTCGGCGAACTTGTCCGTCGTGCTCGCGGGGATGGTCCTGGTCGCAATTGGGACGTTCTTTGCGCAAGCCCTGGCGACGACGCACGTCAGCCGGACCGCAACAAGCGATCGCGCGGCAGCAAGCGGCATGTATCTGGCGAGTTATTTCATAGGCGGGCTGATCGGCACGGCGGTGCTCGGTCAGGTCTTCGATCGGTTGGGGTGGCCGGCAACGGTCGCTGGAATTGCCGTCGTGCTCGCGATCGCCGGGCTTCTTAGCTTGCGGCTGAAAGACCACCGCTAAGAGCGCCATCCGCGCTTAACGAAAATTTGCAACGCGGGCCGCACCTTCCGAGATCACGCGCGCATTGTCCGCCGTCGCATCCCCGGCCGGCACACCGCGAACCATGACATGCGGATTTGACCATATGGGTAGCCTGGCACATCCGCCGCAGCTTTCCTCGTAGCTCATCATCGTCCGCCACGCCGTTCCCGAAACGAAGCCATGCCCGTATGCATAGGGCTGCATGGTGTCGTCGAGGCCCAGATCGTGCCGCGCGCCGATCAGGTGGCCGATTTCGTGGGCGATCGAGTAGCTCAGCGCGGCACATTCGTGGTGCACCACGGCGAACGCGCGGTCGGCCTGTGGTGCGACACCGGCGGCAAGGCCACATCCGTTGGGATCGTGCACGATGAGCAAGGCGACGTCGGCCTTTGCTTGGTCGCGGAGTTCGTGGACTTCGTCCATGTAGCCGTCACCGCGGTCGGCGAAGCGAAAGACGTGCTCGAAGTGCGAGCCTTGCTCAACGTAGTTCGTCTCATAGGTCTTCACCAGTTCGATCCGGACATTGCCGATCTGGCTATTGCGGAACGACTGGTTCGCATCCTCGACCGCGAGCGCGACCAGGTCTTTCTCAATGTCCGTGTAGTGCTGGGCGGCCGCGTTGGTGTAGGCGACCAGCAGCGTGATGGTCGTCGCCGGGGTACGCGTTTCCGCGACGTCAAGCGGCGGCGGTGTCAGCAGCGCGAGGTCGGCCGAGCGATCCCCCCGCTTTGATGGAGCGGCATCCTGCAAATTGTGCAGTGGCTCCTGGGTGGTGCCTCCGCCGGGGGGCGGGGCGTCCCGCAACATGCTTGCGTCGCCGTTCTTGACCAGCGGATCTTCCGGCAGGCGCATTTTTTTTATCATCGCGGGAGCCATGGGCGCATGGTCGGGGGGCAGCATATCGGGCGCCATTTCAATGATGCCGTGCATGCTGCCGCCCATGTGCCGAATGACGTAGCGGCGATTTTTGTAGGATATCTGGCCGGCGAGGCGCCCGCTTGGCCACCAAAGCAACGTCACGGGATCGCCCGTATCCTCGATCATGCCGTGCCACCGGTAGCCGTCGGCCGTCTTTTCAACGCTTCGCCGCCTCGCTTTCACAGTCAGTTTCGCACTGAGCGGCAATTCGATTGTATCGACCGCCTTCGATCCGGCCGTTCCGGTCGCTGACGCGGTCAAGGCGTATTCCATCACCTTCGGATCCGGCAGCGCCATCATCGTGACGGCCATGGCCGCCTTCGAATCCATCGACATGTGCATCATTGATTTTTGCTGATCGGTCATGGCCGCCGACGACATCGGCGTCATCGCCGTGCGATTCTGCGAGTTCAGAACCATCACGTCGACACCCTGCCTCGCCGCGACGATCTTGAATGCCTCGACTCGTTCCGCCTGGACAGACCACATTTCGGATCGCGTCATCTCGAGCGCCGACGTTTCTCCTTCGCCGGCCGCTTGTCTAAGGGCGCGGTAGCCAGGATCGGAAGTGGGCGGCAGATGGGAGAGGATGAGTCCCACGCGCGGCGCCGTGCCGACGGCTCTGAGCTCGGCGGCTTGGAGACCACTGGATAGGGCTATGGTCGATGCGGCCAGCAGCAGCCACCGCCTGGCGGAAACGCTCTTCATCATCATCATCGCTGACCTCGTCGCTTGAAAGCCAAAAGGGGCCTCCGGGCCCAGCCCGGAGACCCGACATCTTCTGGAAGGCGTCGCGGCCTAGCGGTTGCGAGCCTTGGATTCCATATCGGCGATGATTTGGTCCCAGACGCCGTGCGGGGAGAAGCTGTCACCCGACTTGCAGGAATTGTAGGCGTCGAGCGACTTGCGGACGACGTCGGCCAGTTCGTAGCCGCTCATCTTGTCGACGTAGATCGTCATTTTCGAGAGGTGGTTCTTGAAGCCTGCATCGCAGTCGGTCTTTGCGAACGCGGGTGACGTAACGGCGGCGATCGCGCCCGCCAGCACTGCAATCGTAAGCGTCTTCATCGGTAGCTCCTTGGTTTTGGTTGTGAACCGCCGACGCTTTCGTCTGCGGTTGACGGGAAGCTACGGCCGTCGGCGGGCGAGCTGAAATGCCGAATACATTTGGTTTCGATAGCAGGAAACTATGAAACGTGGTGCCACGGCCCCCCCGCACGTCTTCCGGCGATCGATAGAGAAATCCTATGAACATCTAAGCCAAACGCTATTTCAGCGGCGCGCGCCTAACAGACACGATGAGCCGCAGATGCCCAGGGCATCGTGCGACACAACCTCATCAGGAGAGCGCCATGTTGACACCACGCCGAACACTCGCCACCGCAGCCGCCCTCGCATTTGTTTCGCTTTTCGCTTCGGGGCCTACCTCACGCGCGATCGCTGGCGCAGACGGCGACGGTGTCGTCGCCGTCAGAAGCGCATACGGTTTCAAAGACACCGTCACGAAGCTGAAGGACGACATCAGCAAGAAGGGCATTAAGTTCTTCTTCGCCGTCGATCAATCGACGCTTGGCGCCGATGCGGGGCTCAAGCTCAACCCGTCGACCCTTCTGGTCTTCGGCAATCCTCCACTTGGCATCCAATTCCTGACCTCAAACCCGAATTCCGGGCTCGATTGGCCGGTTCGCCTTCTCGTCCGCCAGGACGCGGATGGACAGGTGTGGGCGGTCTACACGGATTTCTCGTGGATCGCGCATCGGCACGGCATCAAGGATCGGGACGATCAATTCAAGATGGCGTCCGATGTCATCGCCTCCATCACCGCTAGCGTCGTTTCGAAGTGAACGATCCCCGTTGCTCAAGAATTTTGGAGACGAACATGAGCTTTCAGTTTGACACCAGCGCGCTGCGCCAAACACAGACAGCGTCGCGCACAACACGCCTATCGGGCGACGATCAGCTTGTCCTGGTCTTGCAAGGCGGCGGCGCGCTCGGAGCCTACCAGGCAGGCGTCTACCACGCGCTCGATGAAGCGGGTGTCGAACCTGATTGGGTCATTGGCACATCGATCGGCGCCATCAACGCCGCGCTGATCGTCGGCAACAAGCCATCGGATCGCATCGACGCCCTACAGCAATTCTGGGGACGGATGGCCCGCCAACCGGCTTGGCACGGATGGCCGATCTGGCCGCAGATCTCGCAATCCATGGCGTACATGCAGACGTTGGCGCAAGGTATCCCGGGATTTTTCGCGCCCAATCCGCTGGCGTTTCTCGGGCCCCACGTGCCCCTCGGCGCCGATGACGCCGGCTACTATTCGACCGGAGCGCTGGAGAGCACGCTGAACGAACTTGTCGATTTTTCGCTCGTCAATCGCGGCGCTCCGCGTCTCACAGTCGGAGCGGCGCACGTTCGAACAAGTCAGATGCGTTACTTCGATAGCAAGGACACACGGATCAACGCGAAGCACATCATGGCGTCCGGCGCACTGCCGCCGGCATTTCCGGCGGTCCGCATCGACGGCGAACTGTACTGGGACGGCGGCATTCTCTCGAACACGCCGGCCGAGGTCATCTTCGATGAACCGCACCGCAAGAACTCGCTCATTCTTGCCGTTCATATGTGGAACCCGGTCGGACCCGAGCCGCAAACGATCTGGGATGTGCTGCACCGACACAAGGATATCCAGTACTCCAGCCGCGTCGCAACTCACGTCACGCGCCAGGCGCAGATGCATCGCATGCGCCATGTCATCCGCGAGCTAACCCAATTCCTGCCCGAGACCATCAAGACGCGCGAAGACGTCCGCGCGCTGACATCTTACGGCTGCCCATCGCGTATGCATGTCGTCCGTCTCCTTTGGCCCGGTCATCAGGACGAAGATCACCGAAAGGATGTCGACTTCAGTCCTGCCGGTGTTCGCAGCCGTTGGCAGGCGGGCTACGAGAAAACGATGCGCGCGATAGCCAGCGCGCCGTGGCGGCGCGATGACGATCCGCTTGAGGGCGTTTTTCTACATGAGATAGCCGATAGCGAACCGGACGCGGCGCTTGGGTCAACCGACGTCGCCTGCGTCGCGCCAATCGCTGCGAATAACGGCAGCTGGTAGGAAACCCACCTCGGCGGGGCGACGTCGGGTGTTTGTGCGCGCGATGGCGGCACCGGTGCGCCCGCCCATGTAGGTGACGAGCGTGGTCGAAGCGTCGGCATCAGCCCCGCGCTAGGCTTTGATCCGCTCATTCGTCGGGTCGTAGAGCGGCGTCAGCGTCACCGTCGCCGGCACGCGTTCGGTCGCGACTTCCAGTTCGTAGCTGCCGCTGATCACGAAATCGGCGTCAACGCCCGGATCGGGCCTGCGCACGTAGCCGTAGCCGATGGAGCGATTGACGGTGTAGCCGAAGCCGCCGCTCGCGAGCCAGCCGACACGCTCGCCGTCGCGATAGATCGTTTCGCGGCCGAGCAGCACGATCGATGGATCGGTCGTGAAACAGGCGAGCAGACGCGGCAGCGGCTTGGCGGCCTGCATGGTGATCGCCTCGCGCCCCTGAAAGGGCGTGTTCGATTTGAATTTGACCGCCCAGCCAAGCCCCGCGACCAGCGGCGAATGATCTGGACCGATCTCGCTGCCCCATGCGCGATAGCCCTTCTCTAGCCTGAGCGATTCAATCGCGCGGTAGCCCGCGTTGACGATTCCGAATTGCGCGCCTTCGGCCATCAGCGCTTCATAGACACTGGTGACGAACTCCACGGGTATGTGCAGTTCCCAGCCGAGCTCACCGACATACGTGACGCGCAGCGCGACGACCGGCGCGCCGGCAATTTGCACGCGCCGCACATGCCCGAACGGAAAGCCCACGTTGGAGACATCATCGGTGGTGAGCGCCGACAGCGCGTCGCGCGCACGCGGACCCATGACGGCAAGCACGCCATATGAGGATGTGACATCCACGAGGCGCGCATCGAGGTTGTCGGGGATCGACCTGCTGATCCAATCGAAATCGTGCGTGGCGAAACCGGTGCCCGTGACGATGTAATAGGTATCTGCCGCCAGCCTTGCCACCGTCAGGTCGCAAGCGATCCCGCCTTTGGCGTTCAGCATCTGCGTGTATACGAGGCGTCCCGGCGGTTTTGCGACGTCATTGGCCGCGATCCATGACAGGGCCTGTTCCGCGTCGCGCCCGACCATCATGAATTTCGCAAACGAGGTCTGGTCGAACACGGCGACCCGCTCGCGCGCCGCCCGATGCTCGCGGCCGACGGCGTCGAACCAGTTCTGGCGCTCGTAGCTATAAATGTCGCGCGCCATTTCGCCGGCGTCCGAGCCGGCAAACCAGTTCGGGCGCTCCCAGCCCAGCTTCTCGCCGAACACCGCGCCCTGCTGACGGAGCCGATCGTACAGCGGCGAGCGCCGCAGCGGACGGCCGGAAGTGTGCTCCTCATGCGGCCAGGCCATGGTGTAGTGCTTGGCGTAAGCCTCCATGGTGCGCGTGCGCACCCAACCCGTGTCGAGGTGGTTGCGGCCGAAGCGACGGATATCCACCGGCCACAGATCGTAGGGCGGCCCGCCTCTCGCGACCCATTCGGCCAGCGCCATGCCCGCGCCGCCGCCAGCCGCGATGCCGAACGCGTTGAAGCCGGCGCCAACGAAGATGCCGCGCACTTCGGGCGCCTCGCCCAGGATGAAATTGCCGTCCGGGGTGAAGCTCTCGGGTCCGTTGATGAACTGTCGGATACCGGCCGTCTCCATGGCGGCAACGCGGCCGGCGGCAAGTTCGAGCAGGGGCTCGAAATGCTCAAGGTCGTTGTCGAGAAGCTGGAATTCGAACGGCTCGCGGAAGGCGGTTTCGGCCCAGGGCTTGGGGTTGGGCTCATAGCCGCCCATCACAAGCCCGCCGACCTCCTCTTTCCAGTAGGTCAGCCGGTCGGGATCGCGCAGCGTCGGAAGACCCGGCGTCACGCCGTCGATCTTTTCCGTGATGAGATACTGATGCTGCATCGAGACGAGCGGAATGTTGACGCCCGCGAGCTTGCCGATCTGGCGCGACCATTGCCCGGCGCAGATGACGAGCTTTTCGCAAGCGATACGGCCCTGGTCCGTCACGACCGCGCGCACCGCGCCGTCCTCGATCTCGATGCCGGTGACGCTCACGCCCTCGCGAATGGTGACGCCGCCCTGACGCGCGCCCTTGGCGAGCGACATCGTGATGTCGGACGGCGAAGCCTGACCGTCGGTCGGCAGGAACGCGGCGCCAACCACGTCGTCGACCTGCATCAGCGGCCACAGTTCCTGCGCCTCCTTGGCCGTCAAGAGCTGCATGTCGAGTCCGAAGGACTTGGCTGTCGTGGCCTGGCGCTTGACCTCGGTCCAGCGCTCGGCGTTGCAGGCAAGGCGCAGACCGCCGTTGCGTTTCCAGCCGGTCGCGAGGCCCGTCTCCGTCTCCAGCCGGTCGTAGAGGGCGACCGAGTAGCCCAGGAGCTGCGTGATGTTGGCGCTTGATCGAAGCTGCCCCACGAGCCCAGCGGCGTGCCAGGTCGATCCCGAGGTGAGCTTGCCGCGCTCGATGAGGAGCACGTCGGTGAGGCCCATCTTGCCCAGATGGTACGCCGTCGAGCAGCCGACGATGCCGCCGCCGATAACTACGATTTTTGCTGAAGTCGGCAGCTCGTTCATGCGCTTATCTCTTCATAGCGGGCGTAGGCGTGCTCGAAGCGGTCCAGGTTCTCGGTCGTATAGGCGGCGTAGTCGAAATCGACCGTGCTGTGGATCTCGGACACCATGGCCCACATGGTTTCACGCAGCAGCGAGGCGGCCGTCATGGCGGCGGCGCGCCGGCGCAGGCCTTCGTCGACCGGACGGCCGAAATAGGACGCGATCAGCGCCTCGGCCATGGCAGGCGGCATCTCGCTGTTGGAGGCGAGGCCGCCCAGATCGAAGAGCGGCGAGTTGAAGCCCGCATACTCCCAGTCGAGCAGCCACAGGTTTTTGCCGTCATCGAGGATGTTGGCCGCGAGCAGGTCGTTGTGGCCGAACACGACGTCGATGGCGCCGACGCCTGTCTCGAGATTTACGGCGCGCGCAAGAAGGTCCGAGAGCTTCGGTATGTGGCGGCTGCCGCCGTCGCGCAGCGTGTGGGCATAATCGCGGACGACGTGAAACGGCCAGAACATCGGCGCCGGTCCGCGCAAGTGGCGGGCCACGTCGTGATGGCATCGGCGCACGAGATCGACCAGGCGGGCGAGATTTTCCGGCTTTCGAACGTCCTCGGGCGTGAAAGTGCGCCCATCGATGAACTCGATGACCTGAAAGCCCGGCTCGGCATGGATCACGGCCGGCGCGATACCGGCTTCGTGCGCGGCGCGCGCGGCAGCAAGTTCGCTCGTCCGCACCACGCCATGGACGAGGATATCGCCACCCGTGCGAACGACGTATTTGCGACCGCGATCCGTTACGACGTAGTTCTTGTTCGTGATGCCGCCGGGCAGCGGCTGCGGATCGACGCATCCAAACCAAAGATCGAGCGTCGCGACGCGCCGAAGCAGGGGGTCGTCTAACTTGTCAGGCTGCATGGCTGGCCCCGCTGCGTTGTGCGGCGAGCCGGTTGGCGGCGGCCTGGATCAGGCGATCTGCGATGATCGCGATAGCCGCCACGCACAGGCCTGCGACCAAGCCCTTGCCGGTATCGGCCTTGGTGAGCGCGATGTAGACCTGCTGGCCGAGGTCGCGCGTCCCGACCAACGCGGTGATGACCAGCATCGAGAGCGCGAGCATGACCGTCTGGTTGACGCCGAGCAGGATGGTCGGCAGCGCAACGGGCAGCTGGATGCGTTGCAGGATCTGACGCCGCGTGCAGCCCATGGACGTGCCGGCTTCGACGAGCATCTCGGGCACCTGCTGGATGCCGTGGGCCGAGAAGCGCACGGCGGGCGCCAGCGCGTAAAGGGTGATGGCGAGGATGGCGGTGAAGTCGCCGACCTTGAACAGCATCACCGCCGGAATGAGATAGACGAAGCTCGGGAGCGTCTGCAGCGTATCGATGACCGGCTCGACGATGCGCCAGGCGCGCGGGTTGAGGCCGGCGTAGATGCCGACCGCAATACCGATCATGGCCGCGAACAGGACGCCGATGGCGCACAGATAGACGCTCACCATCGAGAACTCCCACAGCCCGTTGAGGACGATGAAGAGCGCAAGGCCGGCGACGAGCGCGGCCAGGCGAACGCCGCCCAGACGCCATCCGACGAACGCGAGCGCCGCAACCACGAGCGGCCAGGGCTGGGCAAGCATGAATCGCTTGACCGGGAGCAGCAGGTTCAGAAGCAGGAACGTCTTTATGGCGTCGAAAAAATCGAAGAAGTTGACGGTGATCCAGCGCACGGCTTCCGACCACCAGGGCGCGGTGGAGAGCGTGAACGCCTCCGGATAGGTGGCAACGAAGGGCAGGAACAAACCGACGAAATAGGTGACGGCAACGAACGCCGCCAGGGCGAGCAGGAATGTCCGCCCGTCACCTTGCGCTTCGCGCCGGCGTGCGCCTTCGGCATAAGCCTGGCTCAGCCGGTCGAGCGCGACCGCGAGCACGACGATGGCGACACCGGCCTCGAGCCCGCGTCCGATATCGAGCCGCCGGAGGCTGGTCAGCACATCGAAGCCGAGGCCGCCGGCGCCGATCATCGAGGCGATGATCACCATGTTGAGCGAGAGCATGATGACCTGGTTGACGCCGACCAGAAGCTGCGGCCGCGCCGCCGGCAGCATGACGTTCAAGATCATCTGCCGGGGCGTCGTCCCGGCCATGGTGCCGTACTCGACGATCTCACGCGGCACAGCCGAGAGCGCCGCCATTGTCACGCGCACCATGGGTGGCGCCGCGTAGATGATGGTCGCGATCATGGCCGCCACCGGCCCGAATCCGAACAGAAACAGGATCGGGATCAGATAGGCGAACGTCGGCACCGTCTGCATGAGATCGAGGACGGGCGTCATGATGCGCCTGAACAGCGGCATCCGGTATCCGGCCACGCCGCACACGAGCCCGGCCGCTATGCCGATGGGTGCCGCGACGACGATGGAGGACAGCGTCGTCATGGCGCTCGCCCACTGACCGAACACGGCGAGATAGAGGAAGCAGCCGCCCGCGACGAGCGCGAGCCGGGGGCCGCCGAAGCGGTAGCCGAGAGCTGCAACGATGCCGACAACCGCGACCCACGGCAGCGGTGGCGCGAGCTGGACGGCGGCGGAGCCACGGCCCTCCTGCAGTCCGCGCGACAGGAACGCGGTTGCGACCTCGAGCGGAACATTGAGCACGGCGGCGATGGCGCGCGTCATTTCCTTGAAGGTGAAAAGGCCGAAGTTCGCCTGCTCGACCAGCCATTTCATCAGGCTCGAAATGCCGCTATCCAGGCCAAGCTGCCAGGACCGTGGCAACTCTCGCATCCAGGCAGGTATGACGCTGTCGCCGGTCGCGAACGCAAGGAGCGCAAGGGCGGCAAATACGGCCATAGCGACGGACGTCGGGTTAACGCGTGCCGGGATATCGACGGCTTTGCTGTTGACCGCGGCCACGCTCATGCAAGCTCCTCGGCTCCGACGAGCACGCGCATGACCGCACGACGGTCGACGACGCCGATCTGACGGCCGGCTTCATCGGCAACGGCAACGGGGTGCTCGGAGCCATCGACGCGAGCCGCGAACTCGCAAACCTTTGCAGTGGCCGGGATCGAGCCCGTGACCGTTTCGCCGGCAGCCGCGTCGCGCATGATGGCGCGGGCGGACAGGATCTTGCTGCGCGGCGCCTCGCGCGTGAAATCCGCCACGTAGGAGTCCGCCGGAGCGATGATGAGTTCTTCGGGCGTTCCGACTTGAACGATGCGCCCGTCGCGCATGATGGCGATGCGGTCGCCGACGCGCACGGCCTCGTCGAAGTCGTGCGTGATGAAGGCGATGGTCTTGTGGAGCGCATCCTGCAGACGCATGAACTCGTTCTGCATCTCGCGCCGGATGAGCGGGTCGAGCGCGGAGAACGGTTCGTCGAGGAACCAGATGTCCGGATTGGTAATGAGGGATCGTGCGATGCCGACGCGCTGTTGCTGGCCGCCGGAAAGCTGATGCGGCATATAGTTTTCGCGCCCGGCCAACCCCACAAGCTCGATCATCTCGCGCGCGGGCGTCTCGCGCTCGCGCCGGCCGACGCCACGGATTTCGAGCGGAAAGGCGACGTTATCGAGCACGGAGAGATGGGGCAGCAGCGCGAAATGCTGGAACACCATGCCCATCTTGTGGCGCCTGAGCTCGATCAAATCGGCGGGCGACACCGACAGCAGGTCGAGGCCGTCGAAGAGCACGCCGCCGCTGGTCGGCTCGATCAGTCGCGACATGCAGCGCACGAGCGTCGACTTGCCGGAGCCGGACAGGCCCATGATGACGAAGATTTCGCCGCGCTCGATTTCTATCGACGCGTCGGCGACGGCGGCGACGTAGCCGGCCGCGCGGATGGCGTCTTCGCTTGGCCTAGATGCGTGCTGCGCCATGAAGCCCTTGGGATCGGGTCCATAGAGCTTCCAGAGGTCGCGGCACACGAGCGTGGCATTGGTCATCGACAAAGCCCGGCGGTCACGCGCGTTCCGGTGCCGCGCAATGAGTGGCCATGATCGCGGACCTGGTTCGCGGCCCTTGCGATCATGGCCTTGCTTCAGGACCTAGCCGCCGATCCACTTCTTCCAGCGGCCTTCGTTCTCTTTCATCCAGCCGTCGACCACATCTTCGAGCTTCTTGCCATCGAGGTCGACGGCGCCGACCAGCTTGCCCATTTCCTCGTTGGTGATGTTGAAGCCCTTGATGGCGGTGTAGGCGGTCGGCCACTTGTCCTTGACGCCCGACCACGCAACCTTCCAGATCGGGCCGCGCGGCTTGCCGCAGTCGTGCGTTTTCTCTTTGTTGATGCCCCAGGCAGGATCGGTGTAGCAGGCGGGCTCATACGGCGGGAACGCAACCCACTCGCCCTTGTATTTGATCGGCGCCCAGTGCGGCGCGTAGATCCAGAGCACGATCGGCGCCTTGCGCTGGTAGGCCGATTCAAGCTCGGCGAACAAGGCCGCGTCAGTACCCGCATGTACGACTTCGAACGGAAGGTCGAGCGCGGCAACGCGTTCCTCATCGAAGCCGCCCCATGTGACCGGACCGCCGAGATAGCGGCCTTTTGGGGCGGTTTCTGGAACGCTGAATTTCTCGGCGCAGCCCTTGAGGGCCTTCCAGTCAGGTAGGCCGGGGCACTGTTCCTTCATGTATTCGGGAAACCACCACTCCTCGATCGCAAGCATACCGGTCTCGCCGAGGTTTTCGACTTGTTTTGTTGCGGTCGCCTCGTCGAGCGCTTCCTTGCCTGTCGTCGCCCAGATCTCCATGGCGACGTGTACGTCGCCGGTCTTCAGGCCCGCGAACTGCGCCAGATAGTCGGCCTGCACATATTCGATGTTAAGGCCGGCTTTCTTCAGGACCTCGCCCATGATGTGGGCGCTGACGAGCTGGCCCGTCCAGTCGTGGAGCGTGAGCTTGATGGGATCTTTGGAATCTTCCGCCAGGGCTGGCGGAGGCACGACAAAAGCGAGCGCGAGAGCCGCCAGTGTGGCCTTGACGGGAAGCTGCACCATTCATCACCCGATTGCGTTGGAATCGACACTATCCCTGCGCAAGCTTGGCGGCCGCTGCAGTCTCCGAGGCCAGCCTCACAGCGCAGGTCAGCGTCGTCACGATCCCACACGATGTCAATGAGCTTTTATCATCTTTGTTGCGTTTTGTGGTTTTTTGCCCAAGTCTGAGGCAGATGGTTGGAGTTATGTCCATGAATTTCCCAACCCGATGGCAGAGCGCCATCCTCGATGCGCTGCGCATTACTGGCCGTGAAACGATCGCCTCGCTCGCCGAGCGTCTTGAGGTGTCGGACGAAACCGTGCGCCGGCATCTGAAGGACCTGGTCGAGCAAGGCACGGTGCACCGCGTGCATGGCGGCGTGATCCTGGCGGGAACGCTGGTCGAGCCGCCTTTCTCACGCCGCATGAACGATCGGATCGCCGCCAAACGCGCCATCGCGCGGGCTGTTGTTGAGCACGTCTCTGATGGCATGACGCTGCTCATAGATTCCGGATCGACCACAACCTACGTCGCGCAAGCGCTTCTCAAACGAAGCGGCCTCACGGTCGTCACCAACTCAATCGAGATCGCACGTACGCTGGTGGGACGCGGCGATTGCGCGGTCCATCTCGCAGGCGGCGCGCTTCGCGCCGACATCGGCGCCGCGGTCGGCCACGAAGCCATCGAGTTGATCAAGGAGTTCCGCGCCGACCTCGCTATCCTTTCAATCGGCGCCATTGACGCCAAGGACGGCTACATGGATTTCGACATCGACGAGGCGCGCGTCGCGCGCACCATGATCGATCGCGCGGATCGCGTGCTTGTCGCGGCCGACGCCTGGAAGTTCACCGCCAAGGCGCGCGTGCGGGTTTGCGGCTTCGAGCCGGTGTCGCTGCTGGTTTGCGATGCGCCGCCGCCTCCGGCCCTGCGCCAGCGCATCGACGCCGCTGGCTCCGAGGTCGTGCTTGCCGCCGACGATCACGCAACCGAACCGGCGTGATCTCTGCTGGAAAGCCACGAATTTGCGCAACAATGTGAGAAGCCCCCTAGCAACTCGACGTATCTGTTGACTTTGCGTTGAGCGCGGCGACAGCTTCCGATCCCTGACTTTGCTTCGACCGGACATCTTTGCCGATGGCGACATCGTTCGACAGGCACGCCCGCATCGTCATCATTGGTGGTGGCGCCGTCGGCTGCTCGCTGGCCTATCACCTCGGCCGGCGCGGCGCGCGCGATGTCGTTGTGATCGAGAAGTCGCGCATCACCGACGGCTGCACGTGGCATGCGGCCGGTCTCGTCGGTCAGTTGCGCGGGCGGCGCAATCTCACGCGCCTGATGCAGAACTCGGTCGCCGTGTTCGACCGGCTGGAGGCGGAATCCGGCCACGCCATCGACTGGCGCAAGGTGGGATCGCTGCGGCTTGCGTCAAGTCCGGATCGCTGGAGCGAAATCCGCCGCTCGATGACGCTCGCCAAAAGCTTTGGCTTCGAGTGTCACGCGCTGTCGGCGGCCGAGGCGCAGGCGCTCTTTCCCTACATCGACGCCGATGGCGTCGTCGGCGCGGCCCTCATTCCATCCGACGGCTATGTCGATCCCTACGCGCTGACGAACGCTTACGCGGCGGCCGCGCGCAAGTCGGGCGTCAGAATAGAGGAAGGCGTGCAAGTCACCGAAATTCTGAAAGACGGGCGGCGCGTCGTCGGCGTTGCGACCGATCACGGTGCGATGGCTTGCGAAATTCTGGTGAACTGCGCGGGGCTGTGGGCCAAGCGCATCGGCGAGATGGCGGGTGTCGCGCTCGCCGCTGGCGTCGTCGAACACCAGTATTTCCTGACCGAGAAGAAGCTCAAACTACCGAAATCGCTGCCGACGCTGCGCGACCCCGACAAAAATTTCTATTTGAAGCCCGACGTCGGCGCGTTCGCCATCGGCGGCTGGGAGGACGGTACGAAAGGATGCTGGCGATCGCGTCCGCCGTTTAGCTTCGGGCGCGAACTCTTCCCCGAAAACATGGAGCGGCTTGAGCTATTCGCGCTCCCCTGCGCCGAACGCCTTCCTGTGCTGAACGAGATCGGAATTCAGACTGTCATCAACGGCCCTATTCCCGTGTCGGCCGACGGTGAGCCGATCATGGGCCTCGCCCCGGAACTCGACAACTTCTTTGTCGCCTGCGGTTTTACGGCCGGCATCGCCGCGTCGGGCGGGGCGGGCGAGGCCATGGCCAACTGGATCCTCGACGGCGATCCGGGCATGGATCTGTGGGCCTTTGACGTGCGCCGCTTCGGCGCCCCGCACAGCACCGGCCGCTATCTCGAAGAGCGTGCGATCGAAGCCTACGGCAGCTACTACAAGATCCATTGGCCGGCCGAGGAGACCCGCGCAGGGCGCGGCCTCCGGCGTTCACCGCTGCACGCGTATCTCGATGCCGCAGGCGCCGTGTTCGGTGCCCGCTTCGGCTGGGAGCGTCCGCTCTGGTTCGCGCCACCTGGCGGCTCACGCGAGGAACACCCGAGCTTCGAGGACAAGCCGTCCTGGTTCGACGCGGTCGGCGCCGAGCATCGCCACATCCGTGACGGCGTGGTGCTGATAGACCAGACCTCGTTTTCCAAATTCGAGATCGAGGGGCCGGGCGTCACGTCGGCGCTTGAGCGTCTGTGCACCAGCCGCATCGCGGGCGCGCCCGGCCGCTGTATCTATACGACGATGCTCAATCCCAAGGGCGGCATCGAGGCTGAGGTCACGCTGCTCCACCTCGGGCCGGACCGCTTCATGATGGTGTCGGGCAGTGCGTTCGGTGTCAGGGATTCGAGCTGGGTGCGCCGCAATCTTCCGCCGAACTCAGACATTGTGTTGCGTGACGTGACGTCGACGTGGGCGGTCTTGAACCTGTGCGGTCCACGCGCGAGAGAGGTCCTCGCAGAATTGTCGGATGACGATCTGTCGAACGAAGTTTTTCCATTTCTCAGCGTTCGCGACATCGAGATCGGTCCGGTGCCGGTGCGCGCCGTGCGCGTCGGCTATGTCGGCGAACTCGGCTTCGAACTGCATGTGCCGGGCGAGTATGCGCCCGCGCTCTACGAAGCGCTCAAAAGCGCTGGCGCACGGCAAGGCATCCGCGATGCGGGCTACCGCGCCATCGAGACGTGCCGGCTCGAGAAGGGCTACGTCTACTGGTCCGGCGAGATTGGACCTGACTACGATCCGATTTCTGCGGGCCTCGAGCAAACGGTCGATTTCAGCAAGGACTTCATCGGCCGCTCGGCGCTGGAAGTCATACGCGCGGAGGGACCCGCGCGCCGGCTATGTAGCTTCACCGTCGACGGTTTCGCGCCCTTCCACGGCGGCGAGACGATCCTGAAGGACGGCGCGGTCGTGGGTCAAACCGCGAGCTGCGGCTTTGGACATACCGTCGGTAAGACTATCGCCTTTGGCTGGCTGCCATCCGCGCTCGCTGGTGCGCAAGGTTTCGCGATCGAAGCTTTCGGCACCGCTTATGCCGCAACGCGCGTCGCGCGCACGCTTTACGATCCGGAGAATGTGCGTCTACTGTCTTAGACCGGGACCGAGGGGCCATGGACCAGGACGCGCGCGATATTGCAGATGCGCTGACGCGGCTGAGCGCGCATAGCGCTGACGAGATCGCGCAAGCCAAGGTCAGCAGACTGGGCGGCCTCACCAACCGCGTATTCCTGATCGACAGCGCACGAGGCGCGCACGTACTCCGCATCCCGGGCAAGGGCACCGAGGAATACATCAACCGGGCAGTCGAGGCGGTCGCCGCGCGTGCGGCTGCCCGTGCCGGCGTCAGTCCTGAGGTGATAGCTACGACCGAAGACGGCTTGATGCTGACGGTCGCGATCCCCGACGCCGTCACGCTCTCGCCCGAAGGTTTCGCGTCCATTGCGGGCGCACCGACGCGCGCCGCCCAGGTGCTGCGCAAGCTCCACGGCAGCGGCGAAACGTTCGCCTTTCGCTTCGAGCTTTTCGCCATGATCGACGACTACCTGAAGGTGCTCTCAGGCAAAACGATTGATTTACCGAATGGCTATCACGACGTGCTCGCATCAGCTGATGCCGTGCGTCACGCCTTGAACGCGCACGCGCTGCCGCTTACCGCCTGTCATTGCGACCCGCTGTCGGAGAACTTCCTCGACACCGGATCGCGCATGTGGCTGGTCGACTGGGAATACTCGGGCATGAACGATCCGCTCTGGGACCTGGGCGACGTCATCGTCGAGGCCAAGCTCGCACCCGACAAGGAGACCGAGTTCATCCACGCCTATTTCAGCGGCGCGCCCTCCGCGGCCGAGCAGGGCCGCGTCGTCATCTACAAGGCTATGTGCGATCTGCTCTGGACGCTTTGGGGCCTGATCCAGCACGCCAACAACAACCCCGCCGACGACTTCTGGGTTTATGCGACGGGCCGTTTCGAGCGCTGCAAAGCCCTGATGGCGACGTCTGAGTTTGCCGAACACGTCAAGGCCGTCTCTCGCGGCTGACGCGGCGCGCAAAAAAAAAAGATGCAAGCGCGGCGACGCTTGCATCTCTCTTCTGCCGAAAATGCGACTGATGGGAGGTCAGTTCGTCTTTCCTGCGTAGTGGTGACGACGGCCTAGCACCTTCAGACCGTCGTCGCTGATTGTGGGATCAGTGGCCGGCGCCAGGTTGTGCCCCCTCTTGTGCTTGCTTGCGGATATAGTGCCGCAGGGAGTCCATATCCTCGTCCGTGAGAGTCGGATATTTCGGCATACCGTTTTGCATAAGCGCGCCGCCATTGAGGATGTCCTTGAATATTTGCTCGTGACCCGTTGTCAGAACCGGAGAGCCACGAAGGTCTGGCGCCTTTACACCACCCGAAACGGCGCCAGCACCGTGACAAGCAATACAAAGATGGCTGGCATAGACGCCGGCACCAGCCGCCGCCTTTGTCTCATCAACTTTGAAGTTCTCGTCGACGATCGCCTTGGCCACTTCAGGCGCAGCCTGTGTTGGCACTTCCGCCTTGCCGTCTAGTGCGAACGCGACCAGACGGCGCTGATGAACACCATATTTCCAGCCGACGCCTTCCATGCCCAATTCGCCAGATCCCTGGAAGTTCGAAAAGTATCCGCCACCAGGACCGACAACGAGGAGAACCATCTGTTTTCCATCGAGTTCATACGTAATCGGCGGTGAGGAGATACCCAGGCCAGCGTCCCACTCCCATACGACTTTACCGGTCCGGGCGTCATGAGCCTGGAACTTACCTTCCGGCAGGCCCTGGAAGACAAGGTTGCCGGCTGTTGCCAGTGTTCCCGCGCCCCATGCGTGCTTTTGATTGACCTGCCAGACACGCTTCTGCTTCACGGGATCCCAGGCTTGGAGCGAACCGCGTGTTTCATACGGATCTTTCTCAATTGTCGCGCCCTGGGCTATTCCAAGCTGGAACTTGGTGGCCCGCCAACTCTGGTCGGTATCCTTACCCTTGTCGGAAAAGGTCGATGACAAGTGGTTGGTCGGAATAAAGACCAAACCCAATTCCGGATTGTATGACATGGCGTGCCATGAATGCGCCCCGAAATAGGAAGGATAGATGTTCTCCTCACCATCATTGAACCAGGCACTTTCGGGTATCACATGATGCTGCTTCTCGAGATCGAACTTTGTTGACCAGTTGACGTCCGCATATTTTTCTGCGGACAACACTTTGCCGTTCGAGCGATCGATCACATAGAAGAACCCGTTCTTGGGTGCGTGCATCGCGGCCTTGACGATCTTGCCGTCGATTTTCAGATCAGCAAGCACGATGTCCATATTTGAGTTGTAGTCCCAGGTATCGCCGGGCGCTGTCTGGACGTGCCACTTGTATTTCCCGGTGTTGGCATCCAGTGCCACGACCGAGCTCAGGAACAGGTTGTCGCCACCTCCAGGGCTGCGAACTTTACGGTTCCACGGCGAGCCATTACCGGTACCAAAAATGAGCTGGTTGAATTCCTTGTCATACGTCCAGCCGTGCCAGGAATTGCCACCGCCACCATGTTCCCACCACTTACCCGTCCAGGTTTTGGCGGCCATTTCCTGGGCTTCGTCTTCAAACCCGTCGGCAGGGTTGCCGGGAACGACAAAAAAGCGCCAGAGCTGCTTGCCGGTCTCGGAGTCGTAAGCCGTGACAAAGCCGCGCGTGGGGCCAAGCTCCGTGCCGCCGTTGCCGACAAACACCTTGCCGTCGAAGGCTTTCACGTGGCCCGTGATATTGAGTGGAACGTCGTACGGGAAAGTTCTGGTTTGCCAGACTTCCTTGCCGTCTTTTCTCGTGATGGCGACGATGCGGCCATCCCATGTGCCAATGTAGAGCTTGTCGCCATAGGTTGAAAGGCCGCGGCTGGCACTCCAGAAAACACGCCGCATGTTGTTGCTGATAACCTCTTTGGCAACTTGCGGATCGTATTCCCACAGCATCTTGCCCGTGCGCGCGTCAATCGCTCTGACCACGTTCATATTGCCGATATGGTACAGTACGCCATCAACGACCAGCGGCGTGCTGATCAAGTCGGACTTGTCCGGAATGTCGAGGTACCATTCCGGCTTGAGTTTGCCGATATTGTCTACGTTGATGTCTTTGAGCGGGCTGAACCTCTGCTCGGAGTGCGTCCGCCCGTAAGCCAGCCAATCGGTTGTGTTGGCTTCGTCCGACAATTCCTTGTCGGTGATGTTTCTGTCCGCGGCTTGTAGTGGTGCCGGCAACATGAGTGCGGCAACTACGAGCAGTTGAGCGAACAGCTTCTTTTTACGTAAGTGCATTTGTTTTTTCCTCCGTTCTCGGTCTTGTGACCAGCATGCTTTTCAACAGACGCGGCAACTTCGGCCCAGACCGCGTGCGCGAGTCTGGGACGCGAAACCTTCAAAAGTCGGGTGTTCGGACCGACCTTAGGAAGATGTCACCTGGTCAAGCCTGCTGGGGTCCGATCGCTTATTGGGACCGCGCACTCGAAGGCGCGCATCCTTGGAAGTAACAACGCCATGCCATCCTCCTCGAGCCTCGCCTGAGCCGCCTATGAACTTCGTCGCTGGCGCGGCGCGATAGACGGCAGCAGGCTTTATGCTTGTGAAATGTCGTTCAGAGCTACTTCGGTAATGGCGGACCATATCAATCGAGCCGAAGCAGAGAATTGAAGTCGCGCGATCATATTTTTTGAATGATCTTGCTGTTCGCTTTTTCGGTGCATCGTCCGATTTGAAATGGTCTCGCTAAATATCTTCAGCGCAAGGTCTGTGCCAGGAAGCAACGCATTGAAAAAGAACAACAAAAACACAAAAAACAAAAAATAGACGCTCATTTGATGAACAATAAAAAGTGCCAAATGTAATTCGACGCAACGCGATTGCGACGCACAAATAACGAAGAAAAAAAGCGGAATCAGAGGACGAAAGACGTCGTCGGGAAAATGGTAATCCCATCTCGGGAATTAATATCAAATGTAATATGCAAAAAAGAGAAATCGGTTCGGGAATAAATAACCGAAAAAAGTTCCGATATTAGGAAGACAGATAGGGAATTTTAGGAACGCCCACCCGCCGCGCTCGGGCGCAGGAGGCTTGCAAGCGAAACAGGATGTCGCCGGTCTTCGGACGGAGGGCTTCGAAGTTCAGCGATAGTGGAACGGAACAGCGAAGCTCAGGCGAGCGCCCGTCGGTGTCGGCGGGAAGGGGCCAGCGCCGCGCACGGCCTGCAGCGCAGCCGCATCGAGCCGGGCGTTGCCTGACGAGGACGAGATGCGCGCGGAAGAAAGGCCGCCGGAGCCCGCGACCGAGAACGAGACGATAACCGTTCCGCGAGCGCCGTTGCCGCTCGGCCTGCGGCTTGCGACGCGGGCCCGAACCTTTGCGGCATAGCCGGCGACATCGCCTTGGCTCGCCGATACCCGCGCCCGGGCGCCTGTGCTGCCCTTGACCGCACGGGCTCCTGCCGCCACGTCGCGTTCGGACTTGGATTCAGGACGCCGCGTCGCCGGTGCGGCGGCTGGCTTCTGTCGCTTCTCTTTTTCTTTGGTCTCGTGGCGCCGGTCATCCGGCTGCGGTGGGGCGGCTTCCCGCGGTGCTGGTTCGTGCGCCTCGCCCAGCGGTTCCTCCGCCGCCGCCTCGCCCGCGATCGCGGCAAGGCTGTCGACCGTCTGCTCCGGTGATGCGGGACTGGGGGCGATGGCCTCCGGCTCGACCGGCTGCATCTGCTCTGCTTGCGGCGGCAGCGACTTCATCTCCGGTATCGCACCTTCGGCTACGGCCGCACTCGAGACCTGTGGCTTGACCGCATCCTCGGCCTCGATCGCATCGAGCACCTGCGAGGCCACCATTTCCACGCTGATGGCGTCGGTTTCGATGTCGAGCACGCCTGTTTCGTTCGGTGCGCGCGTAACCAGCATCACGAACACCGCCGCATGGGCTGCGGCCGACAGCGCGAGTGCCGAAACGGTTAGCGCACGGCGCGGCACCGCGGCGCCGGACAGCGCTAAGCTCGGCAGCGGCGGCGCGCCCGCAGGCAGAAGATCATCGTGTGTGTGCAAGCGCCTCAGCATGTCGCTTTACCGCGCCCGGCGCCTCACGCGTAACGCGCCCGCAGGCTGTTGAAGCGCTCGACCTGCTCGGACACCAGATCGCGCTTCTCGTCGCGGCGCACGAAGATCTTGAACATGGCGTCGCCCGAGCCGTTGAAGAATTGGATCGAGCAGGACAACCGGCCCATGAAAGGCCGGCTGACGAAGGCGATGTCGCGGCAGTTCTCAGCCTTGATGTGCCCGCCGATCGGGCTGTCGCCGTGCAGATTGAAGTAACCGCGACCGAGCTGGCCCGGCGGGATCGGTCCTTCGCATTCGAGCACAATGTCGGCGGTGTGCACGATGAAGAGCACCGGCCCCCACGACGTCAGTTCCGACATGATCGCCTCGAACTGATCGCCGTTGGCGAGCACCCGGTGCTCATCCGGCATCGCGCGCAACACGTCGATAGGCGTCACGCCGTAGTCGCGCGCGATCTGCTCGATGATGCCATCGGCATTTTTCGCAAGCCGTTCGGCCAGCGGGAGGCGCTTGGCCTGCTCCGCGACGGTGAGTTCAGTCATGGCTGTCGCCTCCGGTCGGCTATTCAGCGGCTACCAGGATCGAATTCGAGCCGTCGGCGAGAACTTCTTGCAGCGCTTCGAAGCCCTCGAATTCTGGATGTCCGAGATAGAGTTTCTTGCTGCCGCCCGCGCCGGCGTGTGCCTTGCGGAAAGACTCCGACTTGGTCCAGTTCTCGAAGTCCTCGACCGAGCGCCAGAGCGTGTGCGACGCATAGAGGATGTGATCCTCGCGCTCCGGCCCGCGCAGCAGATGAAACGAGATGAAGCCGGGCTCCTTGTGAAGATGAACTTCACGCGACAGCCAGACCTGTTCGAAGTCCTTGCCGGCGTCCTTCTCGACCTTGAAGCGATTCATCGCGATGAACATGGCGTTTCTTCCTTCTTCTCCAAAAACGGGAAAGCAACGGACCGACGGCTGGGGTTGCCGGTCCGTTGCGTTTTTGCACTGGGGCTTTGAGGACGGGAAGACCTCAATTTGCTCCAAGGCGCATTGTGAGTCCGATCCGGGCGTTGAGACCCGGGTCGTCAAGCAGATCGAGATACTGGCGGTAATCCTTGTCGAAAATGTTGTCGATGTTCAGGTTGAGCGTGGCGTTGTCCGACACCTGATACTGGGCGAAGAGGTCGATCACCGTGTAACTCTCAGACGCAAGCGTAAGCGAACTGGTCGGCACCCGATCCTGCGCCGCGACGAACCGGCCGCGTGTACCGGCGACGAGCTTGTCGTCGAAAGCGCGGAAACCAAGTGTCGCCGTGATCTGGTCGGCCGGAACCGACAGCAGCGGATCGCCTGTCTCCTCGTCGGTGCCGCGGATGTGGCTCGCGCCGATAATGGCGAACCAGCTGCGGGCGTCGTAGTTGACCTCGACCTCGACGCCCTCCAGCTTCACCTGTCCGAAGTTCACGTATTGGAACGTGCCGCACGGGAAGGAAACGGGGCCTCCCGGTGTCTGGACCGTACACGTGCCGCCCGAACCGAACGAGTTGTCCTGCGCGCCGATGTAGTCGTCGACCTTGTTGCGGAAGGCAACGACTTTGGCGCGGAAGGCGTCGCCCGCTGTCGCGACGTTGTCGTATTTCAGGTTGACGCCGGCTTCCAGGTTATGAGCGACTTCCGGATCGAGGTTGGGGTTGGGCAGGATCTCGAAGGGGAAGCCGGGATGCGTGCCCGAGGGCAATGTTTCTGAAAGCGCAGGTGCGCGGAAACCCTCGGCATACGTGCCGAATACGGTCAGCCCGGTGATCGGCGTAATGCCGAGCGTGACCTTCGGCGAGACGTGCGAACCCTCCGAGTCTAAACCATCGCCGGTCATCTCGTAAGTGTCGTACCGCACCGCGGTGATCAGATCGATCATTTCGAAGAACGTGAGCTGGCTCTGCATGAAGGCGCCCGCAACCTCGCGCTCGCCCGACGGCGTGAACTCGTCGCCGTTGGAGGCAATGTCGAGCGTGTCGACGGTATCGCGGAAGGCGTCGCCGCCGTAGGTCAAAGCGAGCTTGGTCGAACCGCCGAACGTGAAGCGCGATATATTGAAGGCATCGATGCCCTCGGTCTGGACGTCGAAATAGCGTGTGGCGCCGTTTGACCTGCGAACCTGATCGAGATCGGTCGAGTTGTGATAGGCCTTGATGCTGAAGTCGATCAGCGGATTGTCGGGGCTGACGAACGTGTAGCCGAGTGTGAACTGCTGGTTTTGCAGCTCTGAATCGCGCTGGATGAGGATCGGGCTCTCCGTCCGGTCGACGAATTCAGATTCAAGATTGATCGCCGTCGCCGTGATCTCATGACCCTGCGCCGGGCGCCAACGCGCCTTGGCGAACTGCGAGCGGGTCTCGTTTTCGGAATCGAGGACTTCGTTGCCATCGCCGTCTTCGTAATTGCCGTTCCAGTGACCGTTCACCTGGCCGACGATGTCGAAGTTGCCAACCTTCATGGCGCCGGTCTGGCTGGCGACGCGGCCGTCGCCGTTGGTGCCGTAGCGGAAGCGAGATTGACCAGCCGCCCACTCGCCTTCCCGCAGGATATCGTCAGCGTCGATCAGCCCGAACGCCACGATGCCGCCGATCGCACCCGAACCGTAGATCGTCGCGGTCGGACCGCGCGTCACGTCGATGCTCTTGATCATTTCGGGATCGATGTAGAAGGCGCCGTTGGCAGCGTGTCCGCTACGCTGGAAGTTCTGGCGCGCGCCTTCGATCAGCACGTTGACGCGGCCGAAGTCCTGCAAGCCGCGGATGTTCACGGCCTGCGCCGTGTCGCGGCCGTTGTCCTGCGTCGTGACGCCGGGGATCGTGCGTAGAACATCCGAGACTTTGTCCGGCTGGAACTGTTCGTCGAGCTGTTCGCGGCCGACCGCGCTTGAGCCGGCCAACGTGTCGATCGCGCTTTCGGCAACCTTCGAGAAAGTGACGATGATGCCGTCGAGTTGGATTTCCTGCGCCTCAGCCCGCGCGCTGAGCGCGAGCATGCAGGCTCCTGACATAAGCACCGCCTTCAATCGTGTATTGGTCATGACTCCCGCCCCCAAGCGCCGGAAAATCGAAACTGGTTGTTGGCTGGCTGGCGGCGGCGTCGGCGAAACGACGGGTCGCGGGCTTGCTGGTGCGCATCTCGCGCGTCGGCACTTATGCCGTGTCACGCAGCACTAATATTGCTTCATATGACAGTCAACTTTGTCATGCGTTTAGAAGTATTCAATGTACCTTTTGTTGCAGCGTTGCATCGATGCGGCAGCATCAAACTGACGGATGCGGCAGCATCAAACTGACGGATGCGGCAGCATCAAACTGACGGATGCGGCAGCATCAAACTGACGGAGGTCGGTCCGCGGGAGCAAAGATGGCCGGCAGAATGATCGGCGCCGGTCGCTCGGGCGTGGCGAGCGCCGTGACGTCGCACCCGTAAATGGCGGAGAGGGTGCCGGCTTCGTAAACGCGCGCAGGCGCGCCTTGTGCAGCGATGAGCCCCTTCGACAGCACGACCACCTCGTCGGCGACGGCGGCCGCCAGATTAAGATCGTGCAGAACGACCAGCACGGCCCGGCCGGCAGCGGCCTCGTTGCGCAACTCGCCCACGATGAAGCCTTGATGCGCCAGATCGAGGCTGGAGGTCGGCTCGTCCAGCAGAAGCGCGAGCGGTTTATCGGTCGCGCGCGCGGCGATCGCCACCTGGCAGAGCGCGCGCGCGATCTGGACCCGCTGCTGCTCGCCTCCGGAAAGCACACCATAGTGCCGGCTTCGCAGCTCCAGCAGTCCGACTTTGGCGAGCGCCTCGCGCGCCGCCAACAACGCCTCGCTCTCATCGATGCCGAAGCCCGGCACCGTGACGCCGAGCATCACGACTTCGATCGCGGTAAAGGGAAATCCCAGGTGCGCGGCCTGCGGAACCACGGCGCGCCGCGCGGCAAGCGCGCTGGCGGACAGGCGTTCAAGCGGTTGACCGTCGAGCGTGACGTGGCCCGACGTCGGGTTGAGCTCGCCGGTGAGCGTTTTCAGCAGCGTCGACTTGCCAGCGCCGTTGGGCCCGACGACCGCAACGACGCGACCCGGCTCGACCGCGAGGCTGATGCCGTCGACGATGCGGCGGCCAGCCCGTTCCACGGTTATGTCGTGCGCGGCCAGCATATCAGGAGACGCCTCCACCGCGCCTGAGCAGCAGGTGCAGGAAAATCGGCGCGCCGATGATCGCCATGACGATGCCGATCGGCAACTCGGCCGGCCGCACGGCCATGCGCGACACTACATCCGCCACCAGCACGAGAGAGGCGCCCAGGATCGCCGAAAGCGGCAGAACGATGCGGTTGTCGGGTCCAGCGATGAGGCGGACGAGATGCGGCACCACCAATCCGACGAAGCCGATGACACCGGCAACCGCGACGGACGCGCCGACCGCGATCGCCGTCGCCGCAATCGCGAGGCGCTTGGCGCGTTCCACATCGATGCCGAGGTGGAAGGCTTCGCTTTCTCCCAGCAGCAGCCCATTGAGCGGGCGGGCGAGGCGCGATGTCAGAATGACGAGCAGCGCGGCGAAGGGCACGACCGCCGTCACCTTCTGCCAGCTCGCGCCCGACAGGCTGCCCATCTGCCAGAGTGTCAGGTCGCGCAACTGTCGGTCATCGCTGATGTAGGCAATGACACCACTGCCCGAGCCGGCAAGCGCGGCAATCGCGACACCGGCGAGCAGCAGCACGCCGACCGTCAACTGGCCGTTTCGCGAGGCAAGCGCGACGAGGCAAAGCGTCGTGACGAGGCCGCCGAGAAATGCCGCGAGCGGAAGCGCGAAGATGCCGAACCACTGCGTCCAAAACCCCAGGACGCCTTGGCCCAGTGCAATGGTGGCCACCGCTGCGAACGCCGCGCCGGATGAGACGCCGATCAGGCCAGGGTCGGCGAGCGGATTACGGAACATCGCCTGCATCGTCGCGCCGGCAACCGCGAGCGCTGCGCCGACGAAACCGCCAAGCAGCGTGCGCGCCAGGCGGATATCGACCAGGACCAATCGTTCGCGCAGCGCTTCGGGATCGTCCGTCGCGCCGAAGGCGGCGGCAAGAGCACGCGGCAGCGCGTTGAACGAAAGGCCGGTCGGGCCGACGGCGAGCGACAGCAGTACGGCGGCAACGGCAAGACCCGATGCCATCCAGAGCATCGCCGCGCGCCGCTTGCGGTCCCGGTATCCCGAATCCAAGACCGCACTCACCATCAGGGTTTTTCCGCCTTAACGAGCGGCGCAAGGTCCGGATAGATCGCAACGAGCAGAGCGGTCGCCGCATCCGCCGCGCGCGGCCCGAAGCCCAGCACATACTGGCCGTCCATGCCGAACACGGCTTTGCCAGCCACGGCCGGGCTCGCGCCCAAGCCCTGCAGGTTGCGGGTATCCTCGACCGGATCGGACTTGAGGCCGGGACGCTTCATCACCACGACCGCTTCCGGCGCGAACTCGACGAGTTGCTCGTCGGTCACCGGCTTGAAGCCGTCGACACCGGCGGCCGCATTCTCGGCGCCCGCCAGCGCGAGGATCGCATCGGCGCTGGTGTTGCGCCCGCCGACGGTGACGCGGCCATCCTGCACGGCAAGAACAAAGAGCACCTTCTTCTTCTTTGCAACGCTCGCACGCACGGTTGCGAGACGCGAGAACGCCGCCGAAACGCGCGCAGCCATCGCGTCCGCTTCCTCGCTTTTGCCGACAAGCTGGCCAACCGTCTTGATCTTTTCGGCGATGCCTTCCGGCGAGTTATTTTCCTTGATCTCGTGGAAGGTGATCGACGCGCCCTTTAGTGCCGCGACGACTTCGGGCGGTCCGGCGCGGTCGCTGGCGACGATCGTCATGCCCCCGGTCGACAGAACGCCCTCGGTCGATAGCGCCCGCATGTAGCCGACGTTCTTTTTCGTCTTCAGGGCATCGGGCGGATAGACGCTTGTCGTATCGACCGCCACGATGGCGTCGGCCTTTCCGAGTGCGTAGATGATCTCGGTGACATCGCCGCCGATGGAGACGATCGGCAGCGGCACGGTTTTCGTCGCGCCTGCATCTTGCGCAGTGGCGGACTGCGAGCCGCAAATGAACATTGCGCAGAACAGGAGAAGCGCAGCCTGCGTATACGCAGAGAAACGGCGCGTCATTGACGTTTCAATCACGTGGACCCTCATCGTGTCAGGATCAGTTTGCCGAGCGCGGTGATACGCAGTCTGTATTCCTTGCCGTCATGATCGAGGATGATCTCGCGCTCGCCGGCCATCAGCTCCGACGTAGCGATACGCCGGATATTCGTCGTTTTTTGGTTCGGGGCCGGATTCGGCTTCTCTGCACGCTCGTCGCGATCAATCATGGCAGTGCGCATCCCGCCTCCCAAGTTCCATGACGGCCGCGTCGCGCGCCAACATCCGGACATCCTATCGAGTATCGCGGGTGTTGCCGGCGCGTCGTGCCGGTGTTGCCCAACGGTTGCAAAGTTCAGCGTGAAAGGGTGTTCGAACGCCCGGTGTCGTCGGGACGTTCCGAAAGCAGGTTGTCGAAGGCGGCAACGTGGCCCGTCGCCAGATCCCAGACGGCACCCAGCGACAAGGCGAGTGTCATGGAAGCGTAGTTCGCGTCGGAGTTCTCCACGCGGTCGCGCGCCATCTCCGACGGCGCGAGCAAAGCGGTCATAGCGAACTCCAAAAGGCGAGGTTCAAGGCCTCGGTAATGGCCGGCGCGAATTTATGATCATTGTTTACACGTTGGGTCAACTTAGAAATGAGTTGGGCATTTTCCTTGATGCGGGGAAGGTGATTGTCTGATCGCGATCAAAGGGAGCACAGGAGCGTCATTCCCGGGGTCGCCCGCCGCGAGCACGCTGAGTATCGACAAAGCGACGCCGCCGACGTCCGGCATCGCGAGGTTTGATCCGTCAAAGAAGCGGCTCGGGCCGCACGAGTGACGCGAAAACGGATGACCGGGTCGACGAAAGGCGCGCTTCGATTAGTGAACGCTGGTCGCGTTTACCATTGGCATCTTGGGCCGTGTAAAGCTTGCATCTTTGCTTGATTGCATCGGAAAAATACCTGACGCTGCGCGCACTCGGCTTCACTCCCCGAGAGCTTGGGACATACCGGAGGATGCACCTGTGGATCTCACCTCACTTCTCATTCAGGCGATCAGCGGCGCGATTGGCGGCAATGCCGCTGGCGCGGTCGCCAAGGACACGAGCCTTGGAACCTTGGGCAACACCATCGCTGGCGCGCTCGGCGGCGGCGTCGGCGGACAGATACTCGGCAGCCTTCTCGGATTTGGCGGCGCGGCCGCGGCATCCGGTCTCGACATCGGAACCATCGTTCAAGGCTTCCTGACCGGCGGCGTGAGCGGCGGCCTGACCGCGCTCGCGATCGGTCTCATCAAGTCGCGTTTCGCCTGATTTAATTTTCCGAACGCGCTATGAGTGTTTCGCCGTCGCTCGCGGTTTGGGCGGCGGTAAAGAAGCGTTCGCAAAGTTCCGACCGGCATTCTCAATGCAACATGGCGCGCCGCGACGTCTGCTGTTCGGCTTTTTCGCGGCCCTCGCGCTCGTTCTCGTGCCGCCTGCCGCGCGCGCGCAAGGTCCGGCGTCGCCCGACGGTGACGACATTTACAGCACGAAGGTCAAGCCGATCTTCGAGAACCGCTGCGTCGCCTGCCACAGCTGCTACAACGCGCCCTGCCAGCTCAATCTCCAGTCCTATGCCGGCGCGGCGCGAGGTGCCGCGACCACGAACGTCTATGACGCGACGCGCCTGCAAAGCGTGCCGCCGACCCGCATCGGCATCGACGCAAAGACGCCTGTGGCCTGGCGCGACAAAGGCTTTCACGACGTTCTCGGTACTGGCGATCCGGGCAGCAGCCTGATCCTCCGGCTGACGCGGCTGAGGCGCGAGCACGCGACACTGCAACCCGACAGACAGGTCGCCAACAGTGCGACCTGCGTCGTCGAGGCGAACGACCGCCGGATCGGGCAGACCGAGAACAATGCCACGCTTGCCATGCCCTATGGCCTGCCGCCGCTCTCGGACGCCGAAATCGGCGCGCTTCAGGACTGGATTGCGGACGGCGCGCAGCCACCGCACTCCGCCATCCGCCCCGAACGCGAAACCATTTCACCGGCCTTGGCGAGCGAAGTGCGAACGTGGGAGCGCTTCCTCAACGAGGCGGACCCGCGCCAGCAGCTCGTCAGCCGTTATCTCTATGAGCACCTGTTTCTCGCCAACCTTTATTTCTCAGGCGACAAAAGCGGTGAGGCGAAACCCGATGCAGGCGCTGGCCCGCAGTTCTTCCGTCTCGTGCGCTCCCGCTCCGCCTGCGACGACGGCATCGACGAGATCGCAACGCGCCGTCCGACCGATCCGCCTGGCACGAAAACGGCCATCTATTGCCTGCGCCCGGTGCTAGGTGCGCTGGTCGAAAAGACGCTCATCCCCGTCGAGCTATCGCCGGCGAAACTGGAGCGCATCAGGACCGTGTTCTTTGCCGACGACTGGAAGCTGACGCGTCCGCACGCCTATGCGCCCGACGAAGCCAACAACCCGTTCGAGACGTTCGCCGCCATTCCCGTGCGCGCGCGCTATCAGTTCCTGCTCGACAACGCGCACTTCCACGTCGCGACCTTCATCAAGGGCCCGGTCTGCAACGGATCGGAAGCGGTCAATTCGATCCAGGATCAGTTCTACGTTTTCTTTCTGAACCCTGACGCCGACAGTATGGTCGTGTCACCCGAGCACGCGGCGGCCGCCAAGGACCTGCTCGTTCTTCCCGGTGCATGGGGCAGCGACGTCAGCATACTGCAGGACCTGCCGTTCCTGACGCGCCTCGTCGACTACCGCGAGAAGTATCGCAAACTGCGCAGCGAGGGCCTGCGCACGCTGCGTCCAGACGGTTATGCGTTGAGCGATATCTGGGACGGCGAGGGCAGCGACCCGAACGCGCTGTTGACCGTGTTCCGCCACGACGACAACGCGGCCGTGTTCAAAGGCACGATCGGCGATCTGCCCAAGACCGGCTTTATCCTCGACTATCCGCTGTTTGAACGGCTCGTCTACAACCTGGTCGTCAACTTCGACGTCTTTGGCAACGTCGGTCATCAGGTCTTGACGCGAGTCTACATGGATATGATCCGCATGGAGGCCGAGGAACTGTTCCTGAATTTCCTGCCGCCGTCTGACCGGCGGACATTGCGGCGCCACTGGTACAAGGGCAACCTGCTCACCGACATCAAGCTCAACATCGTCTTTCCGCTGACCAACCAGGACATCCCGACGGCCGTTGTTTTCAAGCAGGCCGATCACAAGCGTGAGTTTGTCGAACGCGTGCTGTTCGAGCGTCTGACGCCCAAGGCGCGCGGCGAGCCAGATCCGATCAACTGGCGCAGACTGCGCGCCCCTGACGCCGTGATCGCCAGCGTGGAGCTGACGCCGACGGAGCAGACGCTGCGCCGTATCGCGTCCATACCGGCGGTATCCGCCACGCCGTTCGCGCGCTACTTTCCCGAACTTGCGCTGCTGATCGTGCGCCTGAAGGACGGCGGTTCGCGCCTCTTCAGCATCGTGCACAATCGCGAGCACGAAAACGTCTCGTGGATCATGGACGAGGATCGCCGCCTTGCGCCCACCGAGGACACTCTGACGGTGCGCGAAGGCACGTTCGGCGCCTATCCCAACATGCTCTTCGTCGTCGATGAGGCCGACGTCGGCGCGTTCGCCGAGATGGCGGCTGGGATCACGTCAACGGAGGACTACGGGAAATTCGTCGATCGCTTCGGCGTGACGCGCAGTTCTGAGAAATTCTGGCAGACCTACGATCTGGCCAATGCCATTGCACGCACACGTCAGCCCGTTGACCACGGCCTGCTCGACCTGACGCGCTACGAGCTGATGCGCAATTGATCTGGCTCGAAACTAATCGGACATCTTGAACGTCGCGCCGGTGATCGACATCGCGTCGGGCGCGAACTTCGGTTTAAGCGGCGCGCCGTCGCAAGAAATGGCCGTGAAGGCGCGCGAGTCGAGCGAAAAGAAAACGCCGTTAAGGCGGAAGGCTTCGTCGCCGACCTTGTAGTCGCAGCCGCGTTGCTCGAAATAGTTTTTGATGAAGGCCGCGAACGCAGCGCCCGGGTGCACGCCGCGTTGCGACTTGATGTAGCTTTCAATCTCGGGCGGGGCGATCCGGCAAACGACGTAGCGATCGGCTTCGAATGCGCAGCGCTCGAAGATCAAATCGCCTTCGGCAAGCGCGCCTGCGGTCGCGAACAGCGTAGATGCCAACAGGAATGACGCCCTTGTAAGCGTGGCGCGCACGCCAAGGAAAGAATGCCAAAGCTGTCGCACAGTCGTCATAGCTCGAGACGCTTTCCGTCGTCGGGCACCACGCCATCTGGCAGGCAGGGCCGCGCTGATGCCGTACATGCCACCGATCCACCTTTGGAGGCTTCGCAGACGATCTTCTTGTCGGCGGCCCGATCCCAGTCTTCGTATCCAGGACCCAACGCACCGGCACGCGACGACCACCAAGACGTTGCGGCCTTGCGGGCTTCATCCTCGGTCGCACCCGAGGCCGCGCCGCCGACGACCTTTTCACCGCACATGCGGCCAGCCTGCGTTGAGGGCTCGCAACGCAGCGCACCCGCAGATGCAGTGACGAAAACGGCGATGAGGATGAGCACTCTCACAGGACCTCTCTCGCCTATTCGATTGCGGTGACGCTATAGCCAGCCGCTCGCAACTTCGCGATGAGGCCGTCGGGCCCGGCGAGGTGGAGCGCGCCGACGGCGATGAAAGCGCCGCCCTCGTCGATGAGGGGGCGGGCGCGCGAAGAGAGACGCTCGTTGCGCTTCGTTACGAGCTGGTCGCGAATAGTGTCGAGCACGTCGCCATCAAGGCCCGCGTGTGGCGCAAGCTCGCGTGTCAGGTCCCACACCATACCTATGCGACGGAAACGATAGAGTTCCGCCATGGTGTGCGCCATGTCGTCGACCTTGTCGTGCAGGTGAATGCTGGCTTTCAGCCACGCCGCCTGCGCCGTGTCGTCGAGCGATGCCATGGCCTCGTACTGCTCATACATCGTCTCAAGTCCGACGAGGCGAAGCCCGCGCGCTTTCGCTTCATCCGCCACAAGGAGGTCGAGTGATTTGAGGCCCGCTTCCGACTTCGATCTTTGGCAGGGCGAATCCGTAAGGAACAGGGTCACGACCCACGGACGCAGGCCGAGCGCCATCTCCTTGGGAAAGCCGGCATCCCAAAGCGATTTCTCCACGACCTTCATTTCGTCGTCGGCGAGCAGGAATTGCAGCGGTCGCTCCCGCGTCACCATCAGGGGTCCCACTTGGGCCATGGCGTAACGAAAGGCCGGCCGCGACAATTCTTCGGCCTCGAGCGCCACGACGCGCGACTGAGCAAGCGCGGAGAACACCGCGGGCCGTAGCTCGCGAAGGTCCTCGTCGACGACGTGAACCGTTCCGAAAACATGCGACGGCGGCGCGCCATCTTTTTCGACGCGCCACAGGACGGCCTGGCTGTTTTCGACACCGATGGCATTTCGCAGCAACTGTTCGAGCTTGAAGCGGTCTTTGCCGTCAAGCTCGGTCAGAAGGCTGGTGGGACGGCAGGCATTGGACGGCTTATCGCTCCGCGACGATGCCGCGCTCAATCCGGCAGCCGAAACGAGGCAGCCAAGAAACGTGATGGCGGCCAATGTCAACGTTAGAGCTCGCAACACCATTGCCCTGTTCCTTGTCGCGCGCGGACGTATCTTTAACCGCGCATGGCGCCATTCACTTGGCCTCCAGCTTCGCCTTCAGCCCTTCCAGACCCTGTTTGATGAAGTCGCTCGAGGCTTGCACGGCGGACGCATCGTCTTTGCCCGGTGCCGGCTCGTTCGTCGTATCGGCGCGGTAGAGACGTGCAAGCCAGCGCACCGCGCTGCCGCTTCCGGCCGGCTCGACCGAAATCGCCGCCGAATAGGAACTGACCGGGCAGACGTCGACCTTTTCCTTCGACAGCCGCCAGCCCATCTTCATTTCTTCTTCCGTGCGATAGTCGAGGCCTTCAGTCAGCTCGCCGCCGTTGCTCTTCAGCACGATGGTGCGGGTCTCGCCGCCGTTCTCGTCCTTTCCGGCGGCCGACGATTTCACGGCGGGATGCCAATCCGCCAGATCGCTGAACGTTTGGACTTTCGCCCACACGGTTGCGGGCGGCGCTGCAATTTCGATCGTTTCCTCGACCTTTTGCGGGGTCGGGCCGTGAGCCTGCGCCGAGAGCGCAAACGCCGCCGCGATCAGCAGCGCTAGCGGAGCCTTGAACGTCAAATTTGCCATGCTCGTTCTTGAACCTCGTTGGTGTTTACGCCGGTGGAGTTCCCTTCGCGCGCCATCGTGCCAGCAGTGGCGAGGCGAGGAGCACGAGGAACAGAATGAGCGACGCGGTGCCCGGAAAGATCGACGCTTTGCTGATGGTCTCGATCGTTCGCTTTTCTCCGGCCGCCATGAGGGGCTTCAAAAGACCGCCGGCTTGGGCGAGATCGACGAAGGCGAGACCGGTGCGGCCCGCAAGCTCTTTCAGGTAGCTCTCCCGCATCGCGGACAGATGTTCCTCGCCAACGACGAGGTCGCCGCCTTGCGGTGCGTTGCGCGGATGCCAGCCCGCCGCCGAACTCATGTCCTTGCCGGGCAGCCCGTGCCGGTTGACGTGCGGCACGTCCATGGGGCCGTAGTGACCGATCTCGCGACCGTCGTCGTCGAATTTCGGGATCGGCATTTTTTCCGGCCCGCCGACGCCGACCACGAGCCCCTTGACCTTGCCGGGCGTGCCCTCAAAGTCCGGAATGCCGGAAGCCGGCAGCGGAGGTGCCTCATGACCGTCGGTCAGAAAGATGACATTGCTGGCAAGCGAGTCGGCGATCCCGATTGCGTCGTAGAGCCCGCGCGCGACGTAGCTGTCGCCTTCCCAGGCCATGCGCCAATCCATGTCCTCGATGGAGCCGCGCAGCGGTTCGTAGTCGAGGCATGAGTCGGCAAGACCGAATAGGAGGAATGATCGCCGCTCCGTGAAGATGCCGGCTCCCAAGCGCGAACCGCACGGCAGCGTGCGAGCGAGGTCGATGACCGCGCTCTTGGCACGGTCGAGCCGTGTAACGGTGGATTGCCCCGGCACACCGTCGCGCACGTTCATGCTGCCCGTAATATCGATGATGGCGACCGCATCGAGCACGTTGGCGGATTTCGTGTAGGTCAGCGGCAGCGTCGCGAGCACGGCCGCGGCGAAAGCGACGCCAAGAACGACGGTCTTCCGGTCGGTGAGCATCGCCGGCAGCTTCATGGCAACCCCTTCGGAACACCGGGCAGGTCGGTCCACACCCGTGTTGGCGCGTCGGGCGGCACTTCCTCCGGGTCGCTGTCGCTGAGCGGCAGATCGCGCACGATGCGCATGGCAACATCGAGGTTGTGCTTGAGATCCCAGTTGGTGGGTTCCATGCGCAGAGCGATGCGGTATTCGCTCTTGGCGACGTTGACGAGCGCGGTCGCGCCGTCGATGTCGCCGTTCCCGATGGCGGCCACCGCGCGGCGCACGCGGTCGTTGGCGATATTGTAGATCGCCTTGACGCGATACGACGGCGCCGAGCGGCCGGCCATGCCGTTTGCGAGCGCTTGCGCCTCGTCGAACCGGTCGCGCCGCAACAGCTCGTTGACGCGCGCCAGGAGCACCGCGTCGCTCGCCGGTCCGGCGTCGATCTCGCGATCCTCCCCGCTGTTGAGGGCGGCGATGATGGCGTTGTCGGATTTCGTAGCGAGCGTCGTCCGCAGGAAATGGAATGTGCCGGCGGCGGCGAGCGCAAGCCACAGCCAAAGCGCAGGGCCGGCGAGCGCCCGCAGCCGCGTAAGGATGTGCTCAAGCGCCGGCATGTCGCGCATCCCCGGTTGAGATCTTTTGCTCAAAGAGTTTCGAGGCCAGCAACAGGCCAAGCAACAGCGCAGCCGTGAGGTAGGCCCAGAACGACATATCTTTGCGCGGCGTGCGCTCGCTGTAGGCGATCGGCATACGCTCGAGACGGCTGATCTCTTCGATCGCCGTGCCGACGGCGGACGGGTTCTCGGCCTCGAACGCCTTGTAGGGAATGCGCAGCGACTCGAAGAACTTGTTCAAGTGCCGTTCGGGCAGCACCTGCGGCGTGTCCTGCTCGCCGTCCGCGGGCGGATCGAAGATGCCGCGCGTCCCGGCCGTGCGCAGGAACAGCCAGTACAGGCGGACAGGCTGCTTGGCGAAGGATACGCGCAGTTTCTCCTGCAACCTCCGCCCGATCACCGCCGCGCCATCCGACACGAGCACGATGGCGCGCGCCGCGTTCGACGTATCTTGTTCGTGCATCTCGAGTGCAAGCGCGAGGCCGCGGCCAACATCGGTGAAGGCCAATCCAGGGCGGTCCATCGCATCGATCGCCGCGAACAGGATGTCCTTGTGGTCGGTCATCGG
>CADECN010000002.1:0-1092 GCA_902825785.1 uncultured Hyphomicrobium sp.
AGATAGCACGAACGGACCTTCAGACAGAAAACCTGGCGATACGTCAAAATGACGTTGGCCGCCCAACTTAGCTAAAGACTAGTATGGGACAATCATTCAGGCTCGATCGGAAATCCCCATTGTCCCTCAAAATCACTGCCGTTGATAATTGCGATGTCTGTTTGTCGACCTTGCAGACATCGTGAACGGTTGAGCCATCAATCGAACGATTTTCTACGACATCCGCAATTTAGGCCAAGTCGGCAGATTGCTAATTGAGGTGCGACCTAAAAAAAAAGCGCGCTTCTAATGCCGGTTAAAATAGCGCGCTTCTAATGGCGGTTCGGGCATTTTCCGACGCTAACGAAGGCGTCCATCTGGCGTGCGACGTACCGGCTTTGCTGTTGGTCGCGTCTGTGCTGTCGCATCTGATGCCGGCCGCACGACAGCGCCCGTGGTCGGCATAAATCACACGTCGTTGACAAGCGGCGATCGCGAGCCGATACCACCGGCCCTCTGCCCAGACAGCAGCGGGCGGCCGACATATCCGTCAAGCTCGCCACGCCGCCATAGCCGAAACGGCTCGATGAGGCTGACCAGGCGTCCGCCATTTTCCGGGTCGCGATAACGCGCGTCATACTTCCAAAGCCGCCAAGCTGAGAGATAGCGCAGCCGTACCAGCCTCAGCCCGTCCGCAGCCTGACGCACGCCTGGCAGCGTCTTCATCGTGGACGCAAAGGAACGATGCCACCGACCAAACGTTCTCCAGTACCAGCCACCGAAGAGCGCGTCCGCCGCTCTGACCCAGAGCCGTCGCACCACGGGCACAAGAAATGCGATCGGAAACAGGATCAGCGCGACGTGGAGATAGACTTGGCTCGCGATGAGGGCGACGACGATGAGGAGTTTCAGCCATATCGGCAGGGCCTGCCACTTCTCGCGCGTCACTTGAACGGCGGACTGCAGCTTGCCGCGCCAGCCGCGCGCCTTGGTGACGTGAGCATCGCTCAGAACGACACTCGCGGCATAACCCATGCCGACACCCGTCACGGCCGAACCAATCCGCGAACGCCGCCGCCAGCCGACGCCGCGCGCCAGGAGCTGCAGCAGACC
>CADECN010000002.1:1102-37629 GCA_902825785.1 uncultured Hyphomicrobium sp.
GCCAATCGCGCGGAGGATGCCGTTCGCCGCGAAGGCGAGCCCGTTCCATACGAGACGCGCTGCCGCCCCAAGCGCATCCATTCCCGTCAAGGCATAGATGACGAGGAAGGACGCGATAATCAGGAACCCGAACGTCCCGTACCAGCCGATGCCCTTGCCCAACCCCCCTCCCTGGCGCTTGTGTGTGGTTGACCCAACGTCACTTGATGTGACTGCGCCCCTCAATAGCCGCTTCGCTTCCGCTAAGTCGACTTTTTGATTTGTTCGCCGCTAAGATGGGGCGTTTTTCGCAAATTGCTTCAGGCCGCAGAAGTGCTGTTTCACGCTCGCGTCGGAGTGCTCACATGCCAGCTTTTTTTGAGTTTGTTCAGGTCGATCCCGCCGGCGCTCAACGCAGCTTTGTATTCAAGCTCGAGAATGCGCAGCTCATCGAAACGGCAAGATCGCTGATTGCCAAAAAAGCCGACGCGCACGTCATGGGCACAATCGTGAAGCAACCGGCGCCCTATAATCCCGAGTGGAAGTTCCATCTCGATCCACCGTCGGTCGAGTTTTTCGAGATGGCAATTGAAGTGTGCGACGCGAACGTCACTTATGTCGCCGAACACTTGGACGAAGTCGGAACGCATTTTCTCCCGAATGGAACATGGTGTCCTTGGTCATCCATGCTTGTTCGCGAAGTCACGATCACGATCGACCCCGCTTCCGGCCAGTTGCAGCCTTGAGCAGGCCCTTGGCGGTAAATTGGTGCCGACGGAGGTGTCGCCGCTATTCGGTGCCCGCGCGAATGAAAATGGCGCAGGCACCGCGCGCTTCTTAGGAACTATCGCAACAGAAAGCCCGACACGAAGTTGGTCAGCCAACCGAAAGGCGGACGAAGGACGCCGGTCATGTTCCACCGGCTCTGCTCGAATATGCCCTTGGCGTGGCTGAGCGTTTTGAATCCCTCGATGCCGTGATAGGCGCCCATGCCGCTTGCTCCGACGCCACCGAACGGCAGATCATCCTGGGCGTAATGCAGCAGCGTATCGTTGATCGTCACGTTGCCGGACGTCGTGCGCTCAAGCACCTTGCGACGGTCTTCACCGTTGCTGCCGAAGTAATAGAGCGCCAACGGACGCGGTCCGGCGTTGATGCGTGCGATCGCCTCGTCGATGTCGCGGTAGCCCACGATCGGCAAGACCGGGCCGAAAATCTCTTCATTCATGATGCCCATGTCGTCGGTCGCGCCGAGAACCACGGTCGGTGCCAAGGTATGGGGACGCGCCAGCGCCGCTGCAGGATTTTCGCCAACCTCGACGATTCGTGCGCCCCCTTTCCGTGCGTCGTCTAGAAGAGCGCGCAGACGACCATAGTGCCGCTCGTTGATGACGGCCGTGTAGTCGCTGTCGGAGGGGCCCTGGGGATAGAGTGCCCGAACGGCCGTGTCATAGGCTGAGAGGAAACTTTCGATTTCGCTCTCATGAACGAGCGCGTAGTCGGGCGCGACGCAGATCTGACCGCCGTTGGAAAGCTTGCCGAAGGCGATGCTTGTCGCGGCGCGCTCAAGTGATGAACCACTCTCGATGACGACCGGAGACTTGCCCCCGAGTTCGAGCGTCACGGGCACAAGGTTTTCGCTGGCGGCGCGCATCACCACTTTTCCGACCGGGGTGCTTCCTGTGAAGACCAAGTGGTCGAATGCCAACGACGAGAATGCGGCACCGATTTCCGGCCCGCCCGTAACGACGGCCACTTGCTCCTCAGGAAAAATCTCGCCGAGCATCTGCTTCAGCAGCGCGCTTGTTGCCGGCGTATGCTCGGACGGCTTGATCATCGCGCGATTGCCCGCCGCGATGGCGGTCGCAAGCGGCATCAGCGACAGTCCGATCGGAAAGTTCCACGGCGACATGATACCGACGACGCCCAGCGGTTGATGCACGACCCGCGCACGTCCAGGCCAGAAGTGCATTTCGACGTTCCGCTTCTGCGGACGCATCCAGCGCCTGAGATTGCGACGCAGGTAGTTGATGCCCTGCACCAGCGCCACACCTTCGAGAATAGTCGTTTCCATGGCGGAGCGGCCCTGGAAGTCGGCGTTGAGGGACTTCTCGAACTCGGGAAGGCGCGCTTTGACGGCATTTTTCAGCTTCAGAAGATCGGCCTTGCGGGCCGCCAATGTGGGGGCTTCGTCGCGCAGGAACGCGGCGCGCTGGCGCGCGAGAATGTCGTGCGGTGTGTTGTCGACGGCAATGTTGACGGGAGCGTTCATGACTTGATCTCCAATGTTGACAGTGGCAACTTGTGAGCCGTATGTAGTCACATATGTTGACGATGTCAACATATGTTTTCACTGTAAACATAGAGCTAGGAAAATGCAGGGAAAATCCGATCGCGCCTACCATCATGGTGATCTGAAGCGCGTCATCATCGAAACCGCGCAGGACATGCTGCGCGAGGAGAAGGGCTGGCAATTCACGCTGCGGGAAGTCGCGCGGCGGGCCGGCGTCAGCCATGCAGCGCCCTACAAGCACTTTCCCGACAAGAGCGCGCTGCTGGCGGAACTGGCGACGCTCGGCTTCAACGAAATGGGGCGGCAGATCGCGCTCGAACTCGAACGCCAGTTTCGATCGCCGCACGCCGAATTCATCGCCGCGTCCAAAGCCTACATTCGGTTCGGCACGACGACGCCGTCACTTTACAGGTTGATGTTCAGCGCCGACGTCGACAAATCGTCCTTCCCGAATCTCGACGAAGCCGGCAACAATGCGTTTGCGCTTCTTCTCGGCATTTTGGATCGCGGCCAGAAAAGCGGAGCATTGAAGAAACAGCCCGTGCGCGCCCAGGCCGCCGCAGCGTGGTCGCTGCTGCACGGCTTCACGATGCTTTCAATCGATGGTCAGCTCCTGCACGATAAGGTCGGCACAAAGCCAATCGATGTCGTGCTCACATGCATGCTTGAAGGTTTCGAAAACTAGATTTGATTGGCCGAGATCTGCCAGGCCCAGCCGCCACCAGCACATGCTTGTCCGGCTTGGCGCGGTATTGCGCATGAAAAGCCGCGCCTCGTGAAACTCCAGGCCGTTGGTAGACGTACCTCGTAGTGCCCGCCTCGGTGGGTGCGCGCTGGCTCGGACACGGCGGGACGTTCTGGGCCGGCGCGGTTGCGAAACAATCAGGCACTATGATCGTTCGCGCGTCACGCAACAGCGATTCCTGCGGCTTTCCGCTGCCTTTTCAGGGCGCTTAAGCTTGGCATAGCGTGTGCAGTACTGATTTTCATAATGCCTCTAGGGTTCCGATCGCCCCTGGCGATGCTGGTCCGAGAGAGGCTCTCCCGTGACGGCGCCCGCGCCGGTCACGGAGCCACGGCGGGATAAAAGCCCGGGAGACCTATACCGCAGGGAGCTTACGGCTCTCGAACGGAGGGCCTCCTGTGCGTGTTGCGCCACCCCGTTCGTCCCAAGCCGTCTCCTTGCGATTGACAGTGAGCCTGGTCAGCAAGGGGTACTTCATGAACCGGTCCTTCAAACGCATTCTGCAAGGCGCCGTCGCGGTCGCCAGCGCCGCCGCAGTCCTGATTTCGACGGCGCATGCCGCCGAAAAGAAGGACTTCAAGGTGGCCTGGTCCATCTATGTCGGCTGGATGCCGTGGGGCTACGCGGCCGATTCCGGCATCGTGAAAAAATGGGCCGACAAGTACGGCATCAACATCGAAGTCAAGCAGTTCAACGACTACGTCGAGTCGATCAATCAATACACGGCCGGTGCGTTCGATGCCGTCTCCGTGACGAACATGGACGCGCTGTCGATCCCGGCGGCCGGCGGCGTCGACACCACCTCCGTCATCATCGGCGACTTCTCGAACGGCAACGACGCCATTATCGTCAAAGGCAAGGGCGACGTGGCCTCTCTGAAAGGCCAGAGCGTCAACCTCGTCGAATATTCGGTCTCGCACTACCTGCTGGCGCGCGCGCTCGAGTCCGTGAAGCTTGAAGAAAAAGACTTGAAGGTCGTCAACACGTCGGACGCCGACATGGCGGCCGCCTTCAAGACGCCTGACGTGACGGCCGTCGTCACCTGGAAGCCCATCGTCTCGACGATCCTGGAATCGCCCGATGCGACCAAGATCTTCGACAGCTCGCAGATTCCCGGCGAGATCATCGACATGATGGTCGCGAATACCGAAGTCCTGAAAGATAACCCGAAGTTCGGTCAGGCGCTCGCCGGCATCTGGTACGAGACGATGGTGGCGCTTGAGAAAGACCCCGCTGCCAAGGAAGCGATGGCGAAGGCGTCTGGTACCGACGTCAAGGGCTTCGACGAGCAGCTGGCGACCACCAAGATGTTCGCCGCCGCTAAGGATGCCGTGGCGTTCGCAACCGGCCCGGACGTCAAGACCACGACCGAGCGCGTATCGAAGTTCCTCTTCGAAAAGGCCCTCCTCGGTAAGGACGCAAAATCGCCTGAGGCGATCGGCGTGGCGTTCCCAGACGGCTCCATCTTCGGCGACAAAGACAACGTGAAGCTGCGCTACGACGCGACCTATATGCAGGCGGCCGCGGACGGCAAGCTCTGATACGCCGAACCAGGAAAATCAAAAATGCGCGCGATCAATATAAAACCCAACCGCGGTTGGCACGTGTTGCTCGCGTGCATTCCTTTTCTGCTGGTGCTGGTGGCTTACGCCATTGGCTCCAGCCTTCGGCTTGCAGAAAATCCCAACGACAAGTTGCTGCCCGGCTTTGGCGCGATTGCCGAGGCTGTCAAGCAATATGCGTTCACGGAGGATGCCCGAACAGGCCTCTACCTGATGTGGTCCGATACGGTGGCGAGCCTCGCGCGTTTGCTTTCGGCCCTTGCGATATCGGCGGTGATCGCGCTCTTCTTCGGCATCTTCATCGGCATGTTGCCCTTGGCGCGCTCAACCTTCGGGCCGTTTTTCGCTGTCGCGTCGATGGTGCCGCCGCTCGCGCTCTTGCCCATCCTGTTCATCGTCATGGGATTGGGCGAGGCATCAAAGATCGCTTTGATCGTGATCGGCACGGCGTTGAAACTCATTCGCGACATCGCGCTGCGTGTGCAGGAAATTCCGCGCGAACAGATCATCAAGGCGCAAACGCTTGGCGCCTCCACTTGGCAGATCGCGACCCGCGTCATCACTCCGCAGGTGCTGCCACGGATGCTGGACGCGCTACGACTGGAAATCGGCCCGGCTTGGCTGTTCCTGATCGCGGCCGAGGCGATCGCCGCCGACTCTGGCCTCGGCTACCGGATTTTCCTTGTTCGCCGCTATCTCTCGATGGACGTCATTATTCCCTACGTCATCTGGATCACGATACTGGCTTTCGTGATGGATATGGCGCTGCGCTGGGTCCAGGGCCGTGCGTTCCCGTGGTTTGCCGGAGCGCGCGCATCATGAAGGGCATCGTCTTCGATAAGGTCTGGAAGGAGTACGGCGACCACGTCGTGCTTGAGCAGATCAACCTGGAAATCGCACCACGCGCGTTCGTGGCGCTCGTCGGCCCCTCCGGCTGCGGGAAAACGACGTTTCTGCGCATGCTGCTGGGCGAGGATACGCCGACGCGCGGCGCCATTCTCGTCGACGGCAGGCCCTTGAAGCCAGAGCCCGACAGCGATCGCGGCGTCGTATTTCAACGCTACTCGGTCTTCCCGCACTTGACCGTCGTGCAGAACGTCATGGTAGGTCGCGAGTTTGAGAAATCGCGCTTGCTCGGCCGTCTGTTCGGTCAAAGCCGAAAGGCGGCACACGACGAAGCCATGCAATTGCTCAGCGCTGTTGGTCTCGAAGGCCACGAAAACAAATATCCCGCCTCGCTCTCGGGCGGTATGCAGCAGCGCTTGGCGCTCGCGCAGGCATTGAACCGGCGGCCCAAAATTCTTCTGCTTGATGAACCCTTCGGCGCGCTCGATCCCGGCATACGCTCCGACATCCACGTCCTCATTCGCCGCATCTGGAACGAGAACGACCTGACGGTCGTGATGGTGACGCACGACCTCTCGGAGGCGTTTCGCTTGGGGACCCGAGTGATTGCGTTTGAACGCCAGCGCAACCGGCCTGAGGAACAGGAGCGATACGGCGCGACACTGACCGGCGACCTGCCGACGCCCGCACCGCCCCTCGGCGCTACCATTACGCGCGACTTCGACGTCTGGCCGCCCAAGATCGCAAGCCCGCTACCCAACGCCGAGCCGGCGCCGCAACCCACGAATGGCAAAAACGACAGCGCCCTGCATTAGCGAAATCCGAGCGGGACGGCCCGCGCGGCTTCTTTCTCATCCGGGACGACCCGGAATTCTGATGGGCGATCGCGCCCGCGATGAGGAGATGTTGGAATGCCCGAACTGATCTATGCCGACGTCCTACCCGGCGGTAAGCACTGGTCGTTGCTGATGCGCGCGAACAACCGCCTGCGTCTGACCGACGTCGAAGGCGGCGCGAATGTCGGCATGCTTTTCTACAATCCGATAAATCTTCTCGAGCGTTACAACGCGCCCGACACGCTCAAGTGCCAGCACACGTTCAAGCTCACGGCTGGCCATTGCCTCTACTCGGATATGGGCCGCATCTTTTGTTCGATCGTGGCCGACAGTTTCGGTTGGCACGATACAGTCTGCGGCAATGCCAACAAGGCGCGCGTCGCAAAGCTCTGGGGCGAGGCCCCGTATCAAAAACATCGCAACGACTGGCAGCAGAACGGCCACGACAGTTTCCTTGTGGAGGCCGCAAAATACGGACTATCGCGGCGTGATCTCGCCGCCAACGTCAACTGGTTCAGCAAGGTCGCAACCGCCGAGAGCGGCGGCCTGCGCTTTGACGCAAACGCGGCCAAGCCGGGAGCCCAGGTCGAACTGCGCTTCGAGATGGACACGCTGGTGCTGTTCCACACCTGCCCGCATCCGCTCAATCCGAGCCCGACCTATCCGCGAAAACCCGTCCGTTTCGAAATTGGGTCGGGCCCGGCGGCTGCAGCTGACGACGCCTGCCGCCTGTCCGCGCCCGAGAACGCGCGCGGCTTCGACAACAACCGCATTTTCAATGCCGGCTGCGGCTGCTGCTGAGGAAGGCGAACATGACAAAGGAAAGCGGCTACAGCCCGCAAACCGCCAAGCACCGCGAGATCGTACCGGCCGGCGCGTATTGGATGCATGAGGTCAAGTCCGGCGAGATTTTCCGCATCGTCGATGTCGAGGGCAACCAGGCGGCGGACACGCTCTTCTTTAGCGCCGCCGATCCGCATGAGCGCTATTCCGCGACCGACACCATTCGCGAACAGGCGAACGTCTATTTGAGCACCGGCACGGTTCTGATGTCGGACCTATGCCGGCCGATGCTGACGATCGTGGCCGATACCGTCGGACGCCACGACACGCTTGGCGGCGCCTGCGCGACAGAGAGCAACACGGTCCGTTACGCGTTGGAAAAGAAGAGCATGCACGCGTGCCGTGACAGCTATCTTTTGGCGGTTGCCGAGAACGAGCACTACGGCCTCAGCAAGCGCGACATCGGCCACAACATCAATTTCTTCATGAACGTACCCGTAACGCCAGATGGCGGACTAACATTCGCCGATGGCGTGTCAGGGCCCGGCCGCTACGTCGAGATGCGTGCCGAGATGGATGTCATCGTCCTCATCTCCAACTGTCCGCAATTGAATAACCCGTGCAACGCTTACAACCCGACCCCGGTCGAGGTGCTGATCTGGGCAGGGGAGCGCTGAACGTGTTCGGAAAGGTTCTGATTGCAAACCGCGGCGCCATCGCCTGCCGGATCATCCGCACCCTCGATCGCATGAGGGTTGCGAGTGTCGCCGTCTATTCCGAGCCGGATCGTCATTCCATGCACGTCGCGCGCGCCGGTGAAGCCGTATGCATCGGACCCGCCGCGGCAGCCCAAAGCTACTTGAATGTTGACGCCATCCTCGCCGCTGCGAAAGTAACCGGTGCCGAGGCCATTCATCCCGGTTACGGCTTTCTCTCGGAGAATCCCGATTTCGCCGAGGAATGTGCAAAAGCCGGTATCGTTTTCATCGGGCCGAGCCCGGCGCACATGCGTGCCTTCGGCCTGAAGCACAAAGCGCGCGAACTGGCGCTCGCCGCCGGCGTGCCGCTGGCTCCTGGTTCCGGTCTCGTATCCAATCTTGCCGACGCGGAATTGGAAGCGAGCCGAATTGGCTACCCTGTCATGTTGAAGAGCACCGCGGGCGGTGGCGGTATCGGACTTCAGCTTGTCAACTCGGCGAGCGAGCTTGCTCCGCTTTACGAACGTGTCGACCGCCTCGCACGCAACAACTTCAAGGAAGCCGGCATTTTCCTTGAAAAGTACGTTGCCCGCGGCCGTCATATCGAGGTTCAGATTTTCGGTGATGGCAAAGGCAACGTTGTCGCTCTCGGCGAGCGCGATTGTTCCGCGCAGCGCCGCAATCAGAAAGTGATCGAGGAAACTCCGGCGCCCGGCCTTTCCGACGCGACCCGCTCGGCCCTGTGGGACACCGCCCGCAAGCTCGGCCAAACGGTAGCTTACGAAAGCGCCGGCACGGTCGAGTTCCTCTACGATAGCGACACGGACGCGTTTTATTTCCTCGAAGTCAACACCCGGCTGCAGGTCGAGCATGGCGTGACCGAGGAAGTCACCGGCGTCGATCTCGTCGAATGGATGGTTCGACAGGCGGCGGGCAAGTCACCGCTCCTTGAACAGAGCCGTATCGCGCCCCGCGGTGCTTCGATCCAGGTCCGCCTTTACGCCGAAGACCCCGGCCGCGACTTTCGCCCAAGCTCGGGCCTGCTGACGCACGTCGTCTGGTCACCGCGGGCGCGCATCGAGACGTGGGTCGAAAGCGGTTCCGAAGTCTCACCGTTCTATGACCCGATGATCGCAAAGATCATCGCCAAGGGCGCGAGCCGCGAAGAGGCATTGCAAAAGCTGCTCGATGTCCTGCAGGAGACCGAGATCGGCGGCCTTGAAACAAACCTCGACTATCTTCGCCAGCTCGCCGCATCCGATGTATTCGCCAAGGGTGAAGTGCTTACCCGCACGCTGGCCGACTTCACCTATAACGCCGCGACAATCGAAGTAATAAGTCCGGGCACGCAGACCACCATTCAGGACTATCCAGGCCGCACCGGATACTGGTCAGTCGGCGTGCCGCCATCAGGCCCGATGGACCATCTGTCGTTTCGTCTTGCCAATCGCATTCTGGGCAATGCCGAAGGCACGCCGGCGCTCGAAATCACGCTTTCCGGCCCGACGCTGCGCTTCAACCGCGATGCAGTCATCTGCCTCGGTGGCGCCCGACTTAACGCGAAATTGGACGATGACGAGGTCGCGTCCTGGCAAGCCGTAGACGTGAAGGCTGGACAGACGCTTGCGCTGGGCAGCGTCGTCGGGGCGGGCGCGCGCGCCTACCTCGCCGTGCTTGGCGGCTTCGACGTCCCGACTTATCTGGAAAGCTGCGCGACTTTCACGCTTGGCAAGTTCGGTGGCCATGGCGGTCGCGCGTTGCTACCGGGTGACATCCTGCACCTCGCCGCGCCCATTGCCGCCCAGCCACCCGCTATCGACACCGCTGTTCTGCCCGTCATGAGCCGCGTGTGGGAGGTCGGCGTCCTCTACGGCCCGCACGGCGCACCTGACTTTTTCACCGCCGACGATATCGCGACGTTCTTCTCGGCCAAATGGGAAGTTCACTACAACTCGAATCGCACCGGCGTTCGCCTCATCGGCCCGAAGCCGCAATGGGCCCGTACCGACGGTGGCGAAGCGGGACTTCACCCCAGCAACATCCACGATAACGCCTACGCCATCGGCGCCATTGATTTCACCGGCGACATGCCGGTGATCCTCGGTCCCGACGGACCGTCGCTCGGCGGCTTCGTCTGCCCCGCTACCATTGTGAAGTCCGAGCTTTGGAAACTCGGCCAGCTTCGCCCCGGAGACACGGTCCGCTTCAAGCGCCTGACGCCTGCGGAAGCGGCTGAGCGCGAGTCGATCCAGGATGCGCAGGTCGCGACGCTCTCCGCGTCGACCGCGGTCAAAGTCGAAGCAGCCAAACTTGGTGCCGACGATTGCGTCGTGGCAACGCGGCCGGCGAGCGGCGCGCTGCCGGTCGTCGTCTATCGCCGCGCCGGCGACAAGTACCTCCTCGTCGAATATGGCCCGTTGGCGCTCGATTTCGAGCTTCGCTTCCGCGCCCACGTTTTGATGACGCGCCTCGAAACCTCGAAGCTGGATGGCGTCATCGACCTGACGCCGGGTATCCGATCGCTACAGGTTCATTACGATAGCCGAAAACTGTCGTTGCAGGCGCTGCTTGAAGAACTCGCGAAAATCGAAGACGGGATGGGTGACATCGGCGACATCGAGGTTCCGAGCCGCGTCGTGCACATGCCGCTGTCCTGGGACGACCCGGCAACGCAGCTTGCGATTTCGAAATACGTGCAATCCGTGCGCGACGACGCACCGTGGTGTCCATCGAACATCGAGTTCATCCGCCGCATCAACGGCCTCGAAGACCTCGACGAGGTGAAATCCATCGTTTTCGGCGCGAGCTATCTCGTGCTCGGTCTTGGCGACGTCTACTTGGGCGCGCCGGTCGCAACGCCCATCGATCCGCGCCATCGGCTCGTCACGACGAAATACAATCCGGCGCGCACTTGGACGCCGGAAAATGCTGTCGGTATCGGCGGCGCCTATATGTGCATCTACGGCATGGAAGGACCGGGCGGCTATCAGTTCGTCGGCCGAACCGCGCAGGTCTGGAATACGTATCGCATCACGCCCGAGTTTGACGCCGACAAGCCCTGGCTGCTCCGCTTCTTCGACCAGATCCGCTTTTTTCCGGTTTCCGCCGAAGACTTGGCTGAGTTTCGTGATGGCTTTTTGCAAGGCAAATGCGGCCTGAAGATCGAACCGGCGACGTTCAAGCTTTCGGAGTACCGTAAATTTCTGTCGGACCACGAAGGCACCATCGCAGCGTTCAAGACGCGCCAGCAGGCCGCCTTCGAGGCTGAGCGCGCCCGCTGGGCCGCCAGCGATCAGGCCGGCGCGGCCGTTGCGCAGGACACGGGCCCCGAAGCCGGCGACGACGAATTGCCGGCCGGATTCGTCGCCGTCCAGAGCCCGGTCCCGGGCGCGGTTTGGAAGATTACGACGAGCGCCGGGAGCCGCGTCACCACCGGAGATCCATTGGTTATCGTCGAATCCATGAAGATGGAGATCGCTGTTGCGGCATCCTGCTCGGGCACGGTCTCGGAGGTCCGTTGTGTCGAAGGCCGGGCCGTTGCGATTGGGCAGACGTTGCTCGTGGTCGCCGAAGACCAGGCCGGGAGCGCGCCGTGAACCTTGAGGGCATATCGCTTGACGTGACAACACTTCAGCGCGGCTACGCGAGCGGACTTTTTTCTCCCGCGGAGATCATCGCGGAAGTGTATCGGCGGATATCAGAAATCGGCGAACGGCCGACGTGGATCACTCTGATCCCGCAGGACGTTGCGACCGCACGTGCGAATGCGGCGCCGGACGGGCCGTTGCATGGCATTCCGTTCGCGGTCAAAGACAACATTGATGTCGCGGGTCTTCCCACGACCTGCGCTTGCCCGGAGTTTGCTTATACGCCAAAGCGCTCCGCGACCTCCGTTGAACGCCTCGAGGCCGCGGGCGCAATCGCACTCGGCAAAACCAACCTCGACCAGTTCGCGACCGGACTTGTCGGCGTGCGCTCGCCCTACGGAACGCCAACGAGCCCCTTCGATGCCAGCTATATATCGGGCGGATCGAGCTCCGGATCGGCCGTCGCGGTGGCCCGCGGCCTGGTGCCTTTCGCGCTTGGAACGGACACTGCCGGTTCGGGTCGCGTCCCGGCCGCCTTCAACAACATCGTCGGCCTGAAACCGACAAAGGGCTGGATCAGCACGCGCGGTGTCGTTCCAGCTTGCCGCACGCAAGACGCGGTGTCGATATTTGCGCTCACCGTTGCCGATGCCGCGCAGGTCATGAGCGTGGCGGCCGGCTACGATTCGGACGACATTTATGCGCGCCCGTCAGATCCATTTAGCGTCGAGGAAGCGTCCCAGACCCCGCGCATCGGAATACCGTCGAGCGGCCTGGAATTCTTCGGCGATGCCGAGGCCGAGCGCCTGTACCATGCCACCGTCGATCGCATCGCGGCATTGGGCGGCGAAATCGTTGCGATCGACTTCGCGCCCTTCAAAGAAACAGCGAGCCTTCTCTATGCCGGCCCGTGGGTCGCGGAACGCTTGGCGGCGATCCGTGCCTTTGCAGCAAGCCACGCCGACGCCATGGACCCGACCGTCAGAGCCATCATCCTCGGTGCTGGTACGCTCTCAACCGTGGATGCCTTCGAGGCCTTTTATCGGCTCTCCGAACTCACCCGTCGCGCCGAGCCAGAGTGGGCGAAGATGGATGCGATGCTTCTGCCGACGACAGGCACGACCTACCGGATCGACGACGTACTTGCCGATCCCGTCGCGCTCAATTCCAACCTCGGCGTCTACACCAATTTCGCCAACTTGATGGATCTCTCTGCGATTGCCGTGCCCGCGGGCTTCCGTCGCAACGGCCTGCCCTTTGGCGTGACCCTTATGGCGCGCGCGTTCGAAGATGGAATGCTGGCAAATCTCGGCGACACCCTGCACCGTGCGCTTCCTGGCGCAATGCTCGGCGCGACCGCGACAGCTTTGCCGTCGACGCCTCCTGTCACTCCTGCGCCGACGCGAACGATCGACGTCGCGGTCGTCGGCGCGCATCTCTCCGGTCAGCCCCTGAACTGGCAATTGCTGGAGCGTCATGCGCAACTGGTTCGTACTGCCCGAACGGCGGCGGGATATAGCTTCTACGCTCTCAACGGCACGGTTCCCGAAAAACCGGGCCTCGTTTTTAACGGCAAGGGAGCTGGCGGCATCGAAGTCGAAATCTGGCGTATGCCGCTACAAGCCTTCGGGTCGTTCGTCGCGCTCATTCCCGCGCCACTCGGCATCGGGACACTGCAGCTAGACGACGGCACATCCGTAAAGGGCTTTATCTGCGAGCCCCACGCAATCCGCGATGCGACCGACATTACCGCCTACGGAGGCTGGCGCGCTTGGCGGACGCGCGCAAAAAGCGGCGGCGGCGGAGCGGAAGCCTGAAAACCAGCGCGGCTGCGGCTCGAAACCGAGCCGGAAAGAGCTCGTTGGAGCGCAGCCGCGTTGGGGAACCCCGGATACGCGAAACTTCATCCCGGAGTTCTCTGCCAGAGAACACGAAAATGATTGCTACAAGGCAAACGCTCGGTGCAACCGGCGCTTAATTTTGATCGCGCCGCAGAAGCAGGCGCATGAGAGGCACGGTCATCCCGTGCGGCAGCACTTTCAGGAAAATGTAAAAGACTTCGTTAAGTGCCCCCGGAACGATCACCGTGCGCCCGAGCATGAAGCCGCCGACGGCCGAGCGCGCCGCCGCGTCCGGTGTGAGTGCCGGCAGGATGCGCCGGTACAGCGAACCTTCGGCACCCATTGCAGCATGAAAGGTGGTCGTAACCGGGCCGGGCAGTACGACGGCGATACGAACGCCTTGGCCAGCACACTCCGAACGCAGGGCCTCGGAAAGCGACAGCACGTACGCCTTGCTGGCATAGTATGCGGCTTGATGCGGCCCCGGAATGACGGCGCCAAGCGATGCGATGTTTAATACGCCGCCACGCCGTCGCGCGATCATGTCAGGTAGGAACGCGCGCGTCAGTCTGGTCAGGGCCACGACATTGAGATCCGTTAACTTGTCGATTTCGCCGGTTGGATGCGTCGTGAAGGCGCCCGCCAGCCCGACGGCCGCGTTGTTCACGAGAACGTCGGGATAGAGCCCGACGTCGCGAAGCGCTCTGTCAATTATTGCGCTCGCGTCGCTCGCCGTGATGTCGCACGCAATCGTTTGAACCGGCCCGCCATGACGCCGCTCGATCTCGGTTGCGGCAGCTTCGAGTGCATCGCGATTGCGCGCGACGATAGCCACGCGATGGCCGTCGGCCGCAAAACGGTGCGCGATGGCAAGGCCTATCCCGCGCGAGCCGCCGGTCACGACCGTGGCAGGCGCCAAACCCGCGACAGCGGCACGCGCCGCTGCCGTCAATCGAGGATCACGGTCTCGGCCGCGTCCAAGCCATGTATCAACGAGGCGATAGATTGTTCGCCGCATTCACATTCGAACTCCGCGCCCACAGCTGTTATGGGCGAGAGTCAATCATAGCAGAAGCGCGCGGTCCAAAACCGATATGTTTCGTATATCGGCAGCTTCGTCATCGAGCGCTTGCCGCCACAGGTCCACCTGCAATTGCAGTGAAAGCCAGAACGATGCTGCAAGTCCGAAGGTGTCGTTGAGCCGCGACGCCAGAGCGGAGTTGATATCCGCGCGTTCGTCCAAAATCGCCTCAAGCGTCTCGAGCGGAATATCGAGCCGTCGAGCCGCGGCGAGACGCGACAGACCGAAATGAGGCAGCACGTCCTCGCGCAGCACCTCGCCCGGGTGTGGCGGGGCGCTGTCGCGGCGTTCGTCGATGGTTTTGAATGGTGTCAGTACGGTAGAACGAGCCATAGTCCGTATCAAAGTCCCTCTTGTTCCACGACGCTCGTGCCGGAGCGACGCAGCCGGCGATCTTCCGCCGACGCAATCGACTATCGATCTTCGCGTGGTGGAAAATCGGCCTTGGCGTGAACATTTGTTCAGAGTCGGCTGATAGCCGCGAGGCGTTGCCTCATCGCCCCACTTGACGTGCAGAACTTGAATTTCTGTTACGCGCGTTACGCAAAGCTCGCTCAGATCCGCGGCGCGTGTGGCGCCCGCGTATCGCATCCGCACGCAAAGATGGTGGTTTGCACAGCTCGGTTGACGAGTGAACCCCGGCGGGCGTCATGTTGCCGCGTCCGATTTGCCGCATCGTAAATGACGGAGGCAAGAATGATCGCAGCAGCTCTAGCGCTCACGGCGATAGCGATACTCATTCACGTTTACATTTTCGCGCTCGAGACGCTGCTCTGGACCAAAGAAAAAACCAACCGCACGTTCGGCATCACGCGCGAGCAGGCCGAGCAGACGCGCCTATTCGCGTTCAACCAGGGCTTCTACAATCTGTTTCTCGCCGCCATCGCAGCGGCTGGCATCATCTTTTATGTGATGGATGCGCACGCGGCCGGCACGGCGTTGATTACCGCCGGCGCAGGCTCGATGGCGGCAGCCGGCATTGTGCTGTACCTCAGCGACCGCCGGAAACTTAGAGCCGCACTCATTCAAATGACTGCGCCGCTTCTGGCGCTGATTTTTCTGCTGATCGGCAGCTCAGGCGAGCTCTAGCCCGCGCCTTGTTAGGCAGGTGGGAGCCAGGCAGAAATCGCTACACTAAGCGCGGGTCTCGTTGGGTCGCGGAAGCTCAATTTGTTGTCGAATGCACAAACCGAAAAAAAAATCACTGTGCCACGCTGCAATTTCCGCTCTTCAGTCCGACCCCGGTCATCACGACGCTCAGAGCGAAGTTACAGAAGGCAAAGTCGCCGCCTTTGACGAGCGTCAGCATGAGATCGTCTTGCCAGGCATCACTGCCGCTCATGCGTTTGGCCGTTGCCTGGTCGATGACGGTCACGGAATGGACTTGATAACCTTCCGTGAGAAGCTCGCCGAGCGTCTTGCTGATTGGTTTTGCCGCCGCGGCGTCATCTGCGTTAGCCGCATACGTCATCGCCAGTGTCGCAAAAACCAGCGACGCGACGGTCAGCTGTCCCTTCATCTTTGAACTCCCTTTCGCCTTTGGCTCTCTCAAAGTAGACAGAGTATGGTGGCAGGTGCGGGCCTTGTGTCACCCGTCTTTGCATTGTCTATGCGCTATGAAAACGGTGGTCATACCAGTGCGTGCGCCGTCTTCTGATAGTCTGACGACCGGCGCTTGGCATACAGGGAATAGCGCAGCCTGAGGCGCAAAGTGCGCCGCACTTCATCTCGACTTCGCGTCATGGAGTAGAGGTTGCACACTGGCGCTAGATAGCGTCGGCATGTAGATCGCGAAAATCCACGACAGCCTTATTTGAGCGGTGTTAGATGCCGGGTCAAGGCGGCAACCAAAACAAAGAACCGGCCGGAAAGTTTCTCCATGCTGGCGGATCAGACGCGCTTCTTCATCGGCCGGAAGGAGCCGGTCCCTGTCATTCTCTGTCCGTCGCTTGTGTAACCCCATCTGCAAAGAGTCGCTGATTTGCGCACTCGCGACAACCTCAGAAGGGTTCGGAAAGACGGGGTTTTCGGACAGCTTTGACGGATGGCTTTACTTCGCTCTCCGCGACGCCGCCGTGGTCGCGGGAATGTCTAAGGCGACGGTAAGCCGTCGCTTGACCAAGTGGGCGGACGCCGGAATTATTGAAATCCGCCCATCGTCGCGCGGCATGGCGGTAAAAGTTTTGGAATTCGGAAAATCAGTCGCTTGACCCTGCCGACGACCGGGTTTTGCGACCCATGCGTGACCCAGCCCGAAAATCGAATTTCGTATCAACGGCAAATTTGTGAGGTTTTTCAATGGTGCCGCCTGCGTGACTCGAACACGCGACCCCGTCATTACGAATGACGTGCTCTACCGGCTGAGCTAAGGCGGCTATCCCGTGGCATCGCCACAAGGACCGGAGGGATACGCTGGGCGGGCCACAATTGCAAGTCAGCGCCAGAGCACTGCCCACGGCCACCTATTGCGCCAAATCTGCTCAGCTCACGGCCCGATAGGACCGGCGTGCAAAGGGCTGTTCGGCCACTGTGTCCTGGTCGTCGGTTCCCGGATCGTCCGGCGGTCTGGGCGATACGATGTCATCGGAACTGCGCCGCTCGCTTGAACCATTGCTCTTGTTCGCGGCCACAGCTGGACGATCGTCGGCTACGACCTCGGCCGTATCGGCCGCATCAGGCGCTTCGGATGCCTCGTCGGCAGGGACGTCTGCGGCAGGCGCGATCGACGCCTCCTCCGCCTCCACTCGCGTCGCGCTCGTATCCGTCGTAACGACAGCCGCCGTTACAACATCGTCGTCATCGCGCGCCGATATGGCCAGGAGTTCCTCTAGCCGGTTGGCATCGATTTCGGCGCGCGTCGCGTCCTTGGCTTCGACCGGCACGCGCCATTCGAACGCGTCGAGCCGGCCATCCGCTGACACCGGTTCCCAGCGGTCCGAAATGATGCCATCGGCCACCCACATGGGGTCGCGTGCGCAGGTCGCGGCCCGTGCAAGCCACTCACGCACGCGTCCCTGTGCGCCGTTCTCGCCGGCTTCGATGCGCGCCATCAGGGTCGCGACGCGTTGCGTCGTCCGGTCGGGTATGAGTGGCGCAAGAGCAGCGCGTGCTTCTTCGAACAGCCGCGCTTCGATAGCGGTCGTAGCAACAGCAATCGGGCTCTCGATCGAATGGGGCGACAGCGCCGCCAGTTGCCGGATGCGATCAAGCCTGTCGCGCGTACTGTCGCCGACGCGTGCGTAAGCGTAGGTATAGGCAAGATCGGGGTGCGGAGATCGCGCCCACGTTTTCTGCAGGACCTTCGCGGCCTTGGCGGTTTGTCCACGTGCTGCGAGGATACGGCCCGCAACCGTCGCGGCCGGTACCAGTTCAGGCGCCAGCGTATGGGCTTCGACAGCAAGTTGGAGGGCTTTGTCCGGATCGCCGTCTTCAAGCTCGATGGCGCGGGCCGTCAACAGAACCGCGCGCTTGCGATCGCCGTCTGCCTTTGCAACCTGGCCGCCGCGCTTGGCGCCAGCTAGCGTTTCGAGCGCGCCCGCCCAGTCATGTTGCTTGCACTGAAGTCCGAAAAGCGCATCCGACGACCAGCCGAGTTTGGGGTTTGCCTTCAGGGCGCGGTCCGCATACTGCAAGGCCGCTTCGCCTGCGCCTTCGTGCTTCGCTTCCAGGTAAAGTCCGCGCAAACCGAGCTGTTCCGTTTCAGGTGACGACAACATGGCTTCGTATATGCGACGCGCCGTACCGCGATCGCCCGAAAGCTGCGCCGCTTGCGCTCTCAGAAGCTGCGTCAGCGGCTCGTGCGGCAGCGACTTGCGCGCCAGTTGCGCAAAACGCGACGCCAGCGCGCCGTCGCCGGCGCTTGCTGCGATCAGACCACTGGAAAGCGCATCGAGCCCGCGCTTCTGCCGCCGCCGGACGATGCGTTGACCCATCGCGGCCGGGCTGTTCCAGATGGCTTTCACGACGCTCCACAAAAACACGGCCGTCGCGATTGTTGCCGCCAAAATCACCACGGCGCGGAAGACCGAGGTTTCGATGTCGTAGCCTTGCCACGCGATCTGCAGCGTTCCCGGCCGGTCCGCCAACCAGCCAAGGCCGGTCGCAAAAAGCGCAATGGCCAGGAGATAAATGACGAGACGCACCATAACAGCGACCTTTGACAGTACTGGGTTACGTTAGCTTACGGCGTTTTGTTTTCCGGCTCGCTCCCACCTTCGGCGAGCGATGCCTTCAACTGCTCATCGAGCTTTGCGACCGCCTCGTCGACGCTGACGCGCGCCGCGACGCGATCCAGGAAGGGCCGCGCCGCCTCCATGGCTTTTGGCGGCAGCGCCTTGGCCTCCAGCAACACATCGGAGAGACGCTCCTGCTTCAGCGCGGTTTCCATGCGGCCGATAATGGCCTCCGCGCTATTGTCGTCAGGTGCATGATCGACTTTGCGGACGCGAACGATGGAACGCGCTCCCGCCCACAGCTTATCGACGACACCGCCCTCTTGCGGTTCCACTTCAGCATCAAGAGCCGCATTGGCCGTGCCTCTGAAGTCCTGGTTCAGCTTTGCGATTGATGGCACACCCGTGCCCTCGACCTTTTCGAGCGCCGCAAGATCGACCTTGCCACTGGTGTGAGCCTTTACGTCCGCAAGTTCGGCGGAGAACTCGCCGCCGCGCTCAAGCGCCCGCTTCAGGTTCTGCAATTGCAGCGCCAGCACGACACGCTGGCCGTTGGTGCGCCGTTCGTCTTCGGCTTTCATCACGCCGCGTATGTCGTTCTCGGCTGCCTCGATCTTGGCTGATAACGGCGCGACGGCTGCTGCAATATCTGACTGCTTGACGGATTTGGCCGCGAGATCGTCGAGCGCGGACCTCAGCTGTGCGCCGCGCTCATCCGCGAGTTTCGCCTGCGACGCCACCTTGGCGACTTCCGTGTTGAGCGCGCCGATGCGGTTATCCAGATCGATCGCGCTGTTTTTTACGCTCGTCACGTCGCGGTCGACGCGTTGCGTTCCGGCACGCGCCGCCTCGCTCGCTTCCGTCGCCGCGACAACGCGGCTTTCTACGTCTTGCGCCACGCTTTGACGCAGATCGTTGAGCTTGGTGCCAAGCGCCGTCTCGAGATCGGCAACCTTGCCGGTGAGCGCTGCCAGCTGTTCCACGCGGCCCGCGTTTGGATCGTTCGCGCCGGCGTCCGTGAGCGCCTTCATCTGGTCTTCGACCTTGGCGAGGCGGGTTACGAATTGCGGTGAGCCGTCGTCCGACGATGCGGCCGCCAGCGTCGCCTTGGTCTCGGCGACGAGCTGCTTCTGGCTCTCGGTCAGTTGTGGGATCGCCTTCGCGACCGCCTCGAGCTCGGACAGGCGGTTCTCCAACGCGGCGATCACCTTTGCGCTGGCGTCGGACGCCGCACCCTGGTTTGCGGATTTCTCGATGGCGTCGATGCGCGCCGCTATGGCTGCTGTATCTCCCGCCAGCCGATCGTTGCCATTGTTGATGTTGAGCTCGGGTAGAAGGGCGTGCGCGCCAACGAGCGCGAGCACTCCGCCGACGATGCCAGCGGCGAGATGGCTGAAGAAGCCGCCGCTTTTGCGAACTTCCTCGCGATCCGCTTGCCTCGCGGTCGCGGACTGAGCACTGCCGGAAGCGGCCGATGCCGAAGGTTTCGCTCCGGCTGTGCGCGTGTCGCTCACGTCGGCGTCACCGGCTGCGTAGGCGGATGCCGGAGCCGGTCGCGGCACGCTTTCCGGCGCGACGGCTTTGTCGGCAATTGGTGTGACGCGAAGCTCCGTCGCCTTCAGGTCGAGTGTCGCATAGGGCCGTTTTCCTCCCGCGCTCGACGGATCATTCTTCCCGCGGTTCGTCTTGTCGTCGCTCATGGAACGTACGCCTCCATTACGAATTTCACGCCGCATCGAATCCGTTGAGAGAGGGCATCGGGGCTCGAAAGCCTCCGCGGACCTTGGCGCCCTGCGCCTTCCGCGACTGTGCCTTTCTACTCTTGCGCCTCGTCCGCTGCCAGTCGTTTGACGAGTGCAAGAATTTCTCCACTATCAGGATGATCCGCAACGGCAATCTTCCAGTCTTGGTTGCCGCCCGATGCCGCAATTGACGCCGGCAAAGGGCCAAGTGCAGCCGCAACCGCGGGTGACAGGCAGACGTGTGTCAGCCTGCGGAGGCCGTTGGCGGAGCCGGGCGCAAGTTGCGCGATCAGGCCAGCCCATGTCGCCGCCGATCTTGGTGACATTAGGATGACCGCATCAAGCTCTCCAACCTCGATCAGTTCTGCCGCCCGGGCCGGCAGATGTTGAGCCGCGACCGACCGGTAAGCGGGCACCTTACGAAGCGCAATGCCGACATTCTCTAAAGATGGCAGCAGATCGAACGCGATGTGATCGCCGGCGGGGTGGACCAGTGTCGCGCCCTTGCCGCCGTATGCCGCCTCGAGCAATGGCGCCAGCCGTGCGCCGTCGCCTGGTCCGGCCACGACGCGTGCGAAGCCATGATCCCGCGCAAGCCGCGCAGTTGCCTCACCGACCGCGTGGAGCGGCAAACCTCTCGCGATGCCGATGGCCTCGCTCGCCGCGAGAGCGCGGATCGCGTTGCGGCTTGTGGCGACGATGCCGTCGGCTCCGTCAAGGGCGGATGCCGGTATAGGCTCGAACGCGATTTCGAGAAGCGGCGCGGACGTAACCTCGAAGCCTAAGTCTTCCAACACAACCGCCATTGCGGAAGCGTCGGTCTTCGGGCGCGTCAGGAGCACATGCATCAGGCGGTGCGCGTCAGAATGTCGGGACCGGCTTTGCTCAGGAGTTCGTCCGCGGCTGAAACGCCGAGCGTAATCGCCTCCTGCGAGGCGCCTTCGCGCGCCACGTCGTGGCACGACTTGCCGTCGGGCGACAGAACCTGGCCGCGAAACCGAACCTTGCCATTGTGCACCGTCGCGTGGCCTGCAATCGGCGTGCGGCACGAGCCCTCAAGCCGGGCGAGGAACGCCCTTTCGACCGTCACCGCGAGTGCGGTCGATGGGTCGTTCAGCGGCGCAATCAGAGCCGCTGTGCGCGCGTCGTCAGATCGAATTTCCAGGCCGATCGCGCCTTGCGCGACGGCCGGAAGCATCTCGCTTAAATCGATCGCCTCGGTAATTCGTTCGGCGAGCCCTAGTCGCTTCAGACCGGCGACCGCAAGGAAGGTTGCCTCCGCGACGCCCTCCTGCAACTTCTTGAGCCGCGTCTGCACGTTGCCGCGAAAGCCGACGACCTTGAGATCCGGCCGCACATGCAGAAGCTGCGCCTGCCGCCGCAGCGACGACGTACCCACGACGGCCCCGTGCGGCAAATCGGCGAGTTTCGTATGCCTCAGTGAAATGAAGGCGTCGCGTACATCCTCGCGCGGCAGAACGGCACCGATGCCGAGCCCATCGGGGAGTTCGGTCTGCATGTCCTTCATGGAATGGACGGCGACGTCGATCTCGCCCGCCAGCAAAGCGTCTTCGATTTCCTTGGTGAAAAGTCCCTTGCCGCCGATGTCCGCCAGCGGCCGGTCGAGTACCTGATCGCCCGTCGTCTTGATGACGGTCACCGCAACTGCCTCGTCTTGAAGCCCGTGCGCACGGCAAATTCTGTCTCGCACCTCATGGGCTTGGGCGAGCGCAAGGGGCGAGCCTCTGGTGCCGATGCGGATCGTGGCGGCTTGCAAGGCGCTTTCTCCGGATGCTAGGCGGGCGGACGCGCCCGGTCGGGCGCTAGGTATGCTCCAACGATGCCCTGGTGCCAACCTCGGGCGCAAAGATGCTGAACAAATGTCGGCCCACGCCAACAATCTCATGAAGACGATACTGGTACTCGGCATCGAAACGAGCTGCGACGAGACCGCCGCCGCTGTCGTCGCGCGCGGTTCGGATGGCAAGGGCCGGATCCTGTCGAACATCGTGCGGTCCCAGTTCGACGAGCATAAGGTCTACGGCGGCGTGGTGCCGGAGATCGCGGCGCGCGCCCACACCGAGTGTCTGGACCGGATTGTTGCGGCGTCCCTGGCCGAGGCCGGGATCTCGCTCGCTGACGTGAGCGCGGTCGCCGCCGCGAGCGGCCCCGGCTTGATTGGCGGATTGATCGTCGGAGCCATTACCGGCAAGGCGCTCGCTCTTGCAGGCGGCAAACCGTTTCTCGCCGTCAACCACCTGGAGGCCCACGCGCTTACGGTCGGTCTGACCGACGCGCTTCAACCGCCGTACTTGATGCTGCTGGTCTCCGGCGGTCACACGCAGCTTTTGTTCGTCGAGAGCGTTGGGGTCTATCGCCGCCTCGCAACGACAATTGACGACGCACTGGGTGAAGCCTTCGACAAGACGGCCAAGCTTCTCGGGCTCGGAATGCCGGGTGGCCCGGCGGTCGAGGGCGCAGCGGCAAGCGGTAACGCCGCGCGCTTCGACTTGCCCCGCCCGATGCTCGGCCGCGCCGAGCCACACTTTTCCTTCGCCGGGCTCAAGACAGCGGTACGTCATGCGGCCGCCAAGGTCGCGCCCCTGTCGCATCAGGACGTTGCCGATCTTTGCGCCGCCTTCCAGGCTGCCGTTGGCGCGAGCGTTGCCGACCGGGTCGCACTCGCGATGCAGACGGTTTCGGACTGGTTTCCGGAAGGTGCGCGCAAGCCGTTTGTGGTCGCAGGAGGCGTCGCGGCCAACAAGGCGCTGAAAGCCGTGCTTGCCGGTGTCGCCGAGGATCATGAGTTCTCGTTGCATGTTCCCCCGCCAGCGCTCTGCACCGATAACGGCGCCATGATCGCTTGGGCCGGCGCTGAGCGCCTCGTCAACGGTCTGACGGACGACTTCGCAGCACCTGTCCGTCCGCGCTGGCCGCTGGACCCTACCGCGCAGCCGGCGCAAGGCGCGGGAGTGAAGGCCTGATGCCTGCGCTCATCGCAGCCGCGTGCTACTGTTGCGCATCCAAATGCGGGAGCGATCAGTGAGCATTACAACCGTCAGCGTGATCGGCGGCGGCGCCTGGGGTACGGCGCTAGCGCAGACGTTGGCGCTTTCCGGACGCCAGGTCCTGCTTTGGGCGCGCGAACCGGATGTTGTCGAGGATATCAACGCGCGCCACGTCAATCGCCTCTTTCTTCCGGGCATCGCGCTCGAACCGTCGATTCGCGCTACGAGCCGGATCGGCGACGTGGCGGCCTCGGACGCGATTCTGTCGGTTGCGCCCGCACAGCACGCCCGTGCCGCAATGGCCAGTTTGAAGCCGCACCTGCGCATCGGCACGGCCGTCGTCATGTGTGCCAAAGGGATCGAAGGTTCGACCGGCAAGCTTATGGGCGATGTCGTTGCCGAGACCCTTCCCGAGGCGCAACTGGCGGTACTTTCGGGCCCGAGTTTCGCAGCCGATGTCGCCCGTGGCCTGCCCGCGGCGCTTACGCTCGCATGTCATAACGAGGTGATGGGCCGTGCGCTTGCGACCGAGCTTTCGTCCCGCCAGATGCGCCTCTATTGGTCGAGCGATGTCATCGGCGCTGAGCTTGGCGGTGCAGTGAAAAACGTGCTCGCGATCGCGGCCGGTATAGTCGAGGGCCGCGGACTTGGCGCGAGCGCGCACGCCGCCATCGTCACGCGCGGGTTCGCGGAGTTACGCCGGTTCGGCGAAGCTATGGGTGCGCGACCCGAAACACTTCTGGGCCTCTCCGGTTTGGGCGATTTGATCCTCACCTGCGGCAGCCCGCAGTCGCGGAATATGTCGCTCGGCCGTGCGCTGGGCGAAGGTCGCTCGCTGAGCGAAATCCTGGGCGCACGCGCGGCCGTGACGGAAGGCGTCTACACCGCGGCCGCCGTCGTCAGGCTGGCGCGCGAGCGAAATATAGAAATGCCGATCGCCGAGGCCGTCAACGCCATCATCGCGGGCGAAACGGGCGTCGACTCGGCGATCGCGGCGCTGATGCAGCGTCCGCTTAAGGCCGAGGACTGACAGAGGTCACCGCCGCACAACCCTCTCACGAAGGACGACGCGCGGCCGGCCTCTTGAGCCACACGTCAATTCGCGTTACGCAGCCTTGACGGCCTTGCAAGGGGAAACGCGATGCCTGCGCACTGGCTTCTCAAGTCCGAGCCTGACGCCTTCTCCTGGGACGATCTTGTCGCTCGCGGCGCCAAGGGCGAGCCGTGGAGCGGAGTTCGCAATTTCCAGGCGCGTGCCAACATGCGCGCCATGGAGGTCGGCGACCTCGCCTTTTTCTATCATTCCAACATCGGCAAGGAAGTCGTCGGTGTCTGCGAGGTGACGAAGCTCGCCCACCCCGAGGTTGGCGACGAAACCGGCAAGTGGGAGTGCGTCGACGTCAAGGCGATCGCAGCCATGCCCAAGCCGGTGACGCTCGAGGTCATCAAGGCAACCCCGCGCCTTGCCAGCATGGTGCTGGTCCGCAACTCACGCCTTTCGGTGCAACCCGTGACGCCGGCCGAGTGGAAACAAATCTGCCGCATGGGCGGCATGGATATCGGCAAGATCGCCGACCAATGAACCGCCCGCGCCTGGATCCCAGCGACCCCGTCGCCAAGGCTGCGTTTGTGCGCGCCAATACCCATTTGCTGTCACCTCCGCTTGTTCCGGAAGTGCGCCTGCATTTGGCCGAGGAATCGCTGCCCATCTGGCAGCGTTCGGAGGAAGAACTGGGGGAAATGAATGTGCCGCCGCCGTTCTGGGCATTCGCGTGGGCGGGTGGACAGGCGCTGGCGCGGTACCTGTTGGATAACCGATTAATTTGTAACAATAAAACGGTTTTGGATTTGGGCTCCGGATCGGGCTTGGCCGCGATCGCGGCCGCACTCTGCGGAGCACAAAACGTCGTTGCGGCAGAAATTGATGGCCTGGCGCTCGCCGCGTGCGGCCTTAACGCCGAGGCCAACGGGGTTCGCCTCGGACTTGAGCATGGCGATTTGTTAGGCAAGCCGCCGTCTGAGGCCGAAATCGTGCTCGTCGGCGACCTTTTCTATGAGCGGCCTTTGGCCGAAAGAGTGGTCGCCTATGTGAGCGCGGCGAAGGCTCAAGGCGCGACCATACTGATCGGTGACCCCCAAAGAAGCTACTTTCCACGCGATCGCTTCACCAGGCTCGCCGAATACTACGTCCCCGTAACGCGCGAGCTGGAAGACAGTGAAATCAAGAAGACAGCGGTCTGGCAGGCCTGAGCGACACCCGGTCCAAGCCTTAGCGCCGGTAAATTGGGGCTACGCGACTTCGTTATTTCGACCTTCGAGCATGTTGAAGGCCATTTCCCGACCCCGCATAATGCTTCGAGCCAAGGTCGCGAACAGACGGCCAGTCCGTGGAGGAACATTCCGATGTCAGACAAAGTCTATCCCGTTTCCCCCGAGTGGGCGAAGCGGGCCTTCGTCAACGCCGAATCCTACAAAGCGATGTACGAGCGTTCGGTGAAGGACCCGGATGGGTTCTGGGGCGAGGCTGGTCGCACGCTGGACTGGATCAAGCCGTTTTCGCGCGTAAAGAACACCAGCTTTGCACCCGGCAATGTCGACATCCGCTGGTTCGAAGACGGCCAGTTGAACGTCTCGGCAAACTGCATCGATCGTCATCTCGCGACGCGCGGCGACCAGGTCGCCATCATCTGGGAAGGCGACAATCCAAAAGAGGACGAGCAGATCACCTATCGGCAGCTGCATGAACGGGTGCAGCGCTGGGCCAATATGCTGAAGAAGCACGGCGCCAAGAAAGGCGACCGCATCACAATTTACCTGCCGATGATACCCGAGGCCGCCTACGCCATGCTGGCGTGCGCGCGCATCGGCGCCATCCATTCGATCGTATTCGGCGGCTTCTCTCCCGATAGTCTGCAGAACCGCATCGAGGGCGCCGATTCGAAGTTGATCATCACGGCGGACGAAAGCCTGCGCGGCGGCAAGCCGGTGCCGCTGAAGAAGAACGCTGATATCGCGCTCACCAAATGCGTCGGCGACGAAAAGATGCTTGTCGTGAAGCGCACGGGCAATCCAGTGCCATGGACGCCGGGTCGCGATTTCTGGGTTCACGAGGAATTGGCCACGGTCGCCGCTGAGTGCCCGCCAGAGCCTGTCGATGCCGAGCATCCTCTTTTCATTCTCTACACGTCGGGTTCCACGGGCAAACCCAAGGGCGTCGTGCACACCACGGGCGGATATCTGCTTTACGCGGCGATGACCCACAAATATATCTTCGACTATCACGACGGCGACATCTACTGGTGCACCGCCGACGTTGGTTGGGTCACGGGCCACAGCTACATCGTCTATGGGCCTCTCGCCAACGGCGCGACGACACTCATGTTCGAGGGCATTCCAACGTATCCGACCTCGTCGCGTTTCTGGGACGTCGTCGACAAATGGAACGTCAACATCTTCTACACCGCGCCAACAGCGATCCGTTCGCTGATGGGCGCAGGCGATGAGCCTGTAAAGAAGACCAGTCGCAAATCGCTTCGTATCCTGGGTTCGGTCGGCGAGCCGATCAACCCGGAGGCCTGGCTCTGGTATTACAACGTGGTCGGTGACGGGCGGTGTCCGATAGTCGATACGTGGTGGCAGACAGAAACCGGCGGCATCTTGATCACGCCGCTGCCCGGCGCCATTCCGCTAAAACCTGGCTCGGCGACAAAACCCTTCTTCGGCGTCAAGCCGGCACTCGTCGATGAAAAGGGCACCATCCTTGAGGGAGCAGCCCAGGGCAACCTCGTGATCTTGGACAGTTGGCCGGGGCAGTCCCGCACGGTCTACGGCGATCATGAACGCTTCGAGCAGACGTACTTCTCGACCTACTCCAACATGTACTTCACCGGCGACGGCTGCCGTCGCGACGAAGACGGCTACTACTGGATCACGGGACGCGTCGATGACGTGATCAACGTTTCCGGTCACCGCATGGGCACCGCCGAGGTCGAAAGCGCTCTCGTATCGCATCCGAAGGTCGCTGAGGCCGCGGTCGTCGGCTACCCGCACGACCTGAAAGGTCAGGGCATCTATTGCTACGTGACACTGAACTCAGGCGAGAACGGTGACGACGTGCTGCGCAAAGATCTCGTGGCGCACGTCAGGAAGGAGATCGGGCCGATCGCTTCACCCGACCTCATCCAGTTCTCGCCCGGCCTGCCGAAGACCAGATCTGGCAAGATCATGCGCCGCATCCTGCGCAAGATCGCCGAGGATGACTTTGGCAGTCTGGGCGACACGTCCACGCTTGCCGATCCGACGGTCGTCGACGATCTGATCTCGAACCGTCAAAACCGGCGCGTTGGCTGAGCCACGCGAACTAATGTAATGAGGGGTGCACCGAAGCCCGGCGCGCCCCTCATCCGTTTCCGCTGCATCAGCGGCAGGCCGAAAAGTACCCGCGATCAAGATGAAAGTGGTCGTGATGGGCATCGTTGAAATCTGGCCCGATCGCCACTCGGAAATATTTGCAGGCGGAAGGCAGGATCTGCCTCAGGAAGTCACCGTCGCGTCCGGGGTCTCGCCAGTGCTGTTTCACGGTGATCGTGTGCCCACCCTCGAGCGTGAAGCCCGCGACGTCGATTGCGGCTGCGGTTGCGTGCTGACTGCGGGTATCGCCCCAGATGCGGCTGCCGACGATGTTGCGGCACGAATAGCTCCCAAGGTGCCGAAGGCTTCTGACGTGCTTGCCGTACGTCGCGGCTGCCGCAGGCTGCACGTCATGGGCAATCCACATGGCGAACGCTGCGGCGACGTCGCAGCTTACGGTCCCGATGCCAACTTTCGCGCCGCCGGCGTTTGCGACACGGACGGCATTGTGCCAGCCACAGCCATTGATGAGCGCGCGGTCCGGAACACCCGAAGCCGAGATCAGCTCGGAACGATCGAGCGCCGCAAGGCAACGGTCGCCATCCAGGCGAACCATTGCGAGCTTAGCGTCGAGAAGCCACGTGTCGCGCTCGTTCAGATTGAGGTCCAGCGCCGCGTCCCAAAGCGCGATAAGCGCCACCGCCGCCGCCATGGGCAGTACAAACACCAGATTGAGCGAAACACCCAGGCTTCGCCTCTTGCGCGACCGCCGGGGCAGTGTTGTGTCCGTCAATGCCCTTCACCCTGTCACGGGGTGCGAACCGCGCATGTACGTCGCGGCCCGCAGTCCTGTGCGAGAGTTAGGAACGGAAGTTGGCTATTTCGCGAGCCGCAGGGCCGTAAGCTGTCCTGCAAAGCGCTCGAACGCAGCCTCAAGTTCGGCTCCGTTTGAGGCATTCGCGAAATAGCCGCTGCCAGGAGAAGCGCATTTTTGCAACGTGTCGATGGCGGCCGCATTGGCGCCGCTGCCGAATACGACCGAGAACACTTTGACGCCCTTCGCCTTCATCGCGTCGCACAGAGATACCGCTTGCGTTGCGGACGAACCGCCGCGGTACGACGTGTTGAATTCGCCATCGGTCATCAGCACAACCGCCTTGATGAGCTTGTCTTCCGAAATCAGGCTGTACTGATCCGGTGCGCCGCTTGTGCCCCAGGTGCTTGCCCACTGCTCGGAAATGAGGTTCCAGGCCCACTGCGCGCCGAGGTGACCGGCCGTGTTACCGCCCGTGCTGAAAGACTTAACTTTGGCAATTAGGTTTGCCTTGTCGTCGCTCAGGGGAATGATCGCGTTGCTCGGGCAGCTGTACTTGCTCTTGTTCGACACCGCATCGGCTTTGACTGCGAACACGGACGTACCGTCGTCGTGAGCCCCGCTCTTTCGCTCGATGACGCAGCCGTCCTGACTCTTGCCGCCGGAAACGACCGACGCCCAGTTACCAAGATTTACGGCGGCAGAGTAAGGCGCGACGCCGACGCGAACTTTCTGCTTTTCGCTCGGGCTGTCCGGAATGAGGCGGTTCGCAAACGTTTCGAATGCGCGCTTAAGGCCATCGATCTTGCGCTCGCCGCCGGCCCACTCGCTCATGGAGCCAGTGATATCGAGCGCCATGCCGACCTCGATATCGCGTTGCTGAAACACCGATTGCGACGTTACCGGCAGTTCCATTTCGTCGAAGCCGCCGAGGCGCGTCAGCGTCATTTTGATGTGGCCGACGGCGTCGATGCTGACCGTGCTGTTCGTCCGGTCGATGACGATCGTCGGATCCTCGACGATGCCCATGGCGCGCGCCTTCGCCACGTTCTGATCAAAATACGCTTTTGCCAGATCGTTGACTTCCTGGTCGGAGAGATCGCCTTTCAGCATGGCCTGACCGGCCGCGAGAGACGCGGCATCGACGGCGCTGGTGATGCGGTCGCGCATATTGAGGATGCGCGCGTAGTCGATGGCCATGCCGGCCATAAAAGTTAAAACGATCGTCATTAGCGAAAAGAGAATAGCCACCGCACCCCGCTCGTCCGAGCGGAATGAGTTAATGGATTGGCGGCAACGAGCGAACATTTGTCTCTCCGTGAAACACCGCGAAGGCGTGCGCACGGAAACTGCAACGTCGATGCCCTGTAGGGATTAACCCTCTCTCCAGGTCGTGCCGTCGATCAAACTGGTAAATTTCCGGTAAATTGCTCTGGGTGCAGGGCCCGCCTCGTCAACCACGACGCTCGGCGTCGTTTAGAAATCGGAGGCGATTCCACCCTTTTCCCAATCGCCGTAGCGAGCCGGGTCCGGACCTTGGCGTCCGCCGACTTCACGCGGCGCGCTCGTCGCCTGCACGTTCCGGCGCCGCTCTTCAGCCTCCGCAAGCGCGCGCTCGGCCTCCGGCGTCAGCGGCTTTTTCGCGTCTTCCATCTCGGTCGTCGTCTTGGTTTCGGACATGGCCGTTGCTTGGACACTCACAATACTGGCGCGTGACCCTTAACCCGCCCCGCTATTCACCATATATAGGCCGACAGCGATGTTGTGAACGCCCCCGTGCCCGCGCCTGGAGGTCCCCGATGCCAATGAACTATGCGCGAACTGCGCTTCTGCTTGCAGTTCTGACCGCGATCCTTGTCGCAATGGGCGCCGCGGTCGGCGGCCGCTCGGGCCTGATGATCGCCTTCCTGGTGGCTCTGGTCATGAACGTCGTCAGCCTCTGGAAATCCGACACCATGGTCCTGAGGATGTTCAAGGCCCAGGAAGTCGACGACCGGACCGCGCCGGAGCTGGTCGGATTGGTGCGGGATTTGGCGCGCCGCGCCGAACTGCCTATGCCGCGCGTTTACATCATGAACAATCCGCAGCCGAACGCCTTCGCGACCGGGCGCAGCCCTTCCAATGCGGCGGTTTGCGCGTCCACGGGGCTGCTGGAGGCATTGACGCGCGAAGAAGTCGCGGGCGTGATTGCGCACGAACTCGCGCACATCAAAAATCGCGATACCCTCACCATGGCCGTTGCCGCAACCATCGGCGGCGCGGTCTCGATGTTTGCCCAGTATCTTCAGCTCGGCTTGCTTTTCGGTTCGGGTCGCAACGGCGATCGAGGCATGGGTTTGATCGGAACGCTCTTTGCGGTGATCGTTGCGCCCATGGCTGCGGTGCTCGTGCAGATGGCGATCAGCCGCTCGCGCGAATATCAGGCCGACCGCATGGGGGCAATGATCGTCGGAAATCCGATGTGGCTTGCATCCGCGTTGCGTAAGATCGATACCCTCGCTCGGCGCATCAAAAATCCCGCCGCTGAGGCGATCCCCGCCGCGGCTCACATGTGTATTGTCAACCCACTGAACGGACGCGGCATCGACAGCATGTTTTCAACGCATCCCAACGTGGACAACCGCATTGCCGAACTTGAAGCGTTGGCGCGCGAGCTGGGGACGAATACTTCGGCGTCCTTGCCGCCGTCGGATGCCGAAAAAAACGCACCGCGCGGCGATGACGGTGAAGTTTGTATTGGCGGCAAGCGCTATGACAAGCCGCAAAGCCCCTGGGGCTGATGTGTGAAGTCGTCTCAGCCTTCGAAATCAATAAAACCACGTGCGAAAGCGTCGCCGCCAAATGGTCCGCGCGGCGGCTCAGCGCCGTCGGGCGGCTTGGCCGCGCGTGACGCCGCGGTATCCAGTCTGTTCGCGGTCTTTGTCGAGAAGCGCGCTTTCGACGAAGCATTTTCGGCGGCCGTCGCGACGCGTGAACTTGCACCCCGCGACCGCGCCTTTGCGCGTCTCCTCGCCACGTCCGTCCTTCGCAACCGCGGCGCCTTGAACGCTGTCATTCGCTCCTTTCTCGCCAAGCCTCTGCCTGAAAATCTCGGGCGGCTCGAACCGATTTTGCTGTCTGCTGCGGCCCAGCTTCTATTGCTTGGAACGCCGCCGCACGCAGCCATCTCGCTCGCAGTAGATCAGTGTCGCGCCGATCGCTCCGCCCGCCGCTTCGACAAGCTCGCAAATGCCGTACTCCGTCGCGTGAGCGCCGAGGGTCAGGCGCAGCTGTCATTGCTCGACACCGTCGCCGAGACGGTTCCCCATTGGCTGCTCGATCGCTGGACGGCCGCTTACGGCCAAGACGCTGCCCGCGCGATCGCGCGGGCTTCCCTGCGCGTTGCTCCGCTCGATCTGACGTCGCGCACCGAAGCGGCTGAGCTAGCCGGGCGTGTCGGCGGATTGCTGTTGCCGACCGGATCGGTTCGACTTGAGGATGCAGGCCGTATCGAAGATATCGACGGCTACGTTGACGGCACATGGTGGGTGCAGGACGCCGCGGCGGCCCTTCCCGCAAAACTGCTTGGCGACATCCGCGGCAAGCGCGTTGCCGATATCTGCGCAGCCCCCGGTGGCAAAACGGCGCAACTCGCGGCAGCCGGCGCAATCGTCACCGCGATCGACAAATCCCATGGCCGCTTGAAGCGCCTGACGGCCAACCTTGAGCGGTTGCACTTGAACGCTGAAATCCAAGTCTCCGACGCCGCCACCTTTGCGCCAGCTGAGCCGTTCGATGCCGTATTGCTCGACGCGCCGTGTACAGCAACCGGAACGATCCGCCGCCATCCCGACATTCTCTATTTGAAGCGCGCCGAAGACGTCGCGTCGCTCGCGGCATTGCAGGAGCGCATTATGGAAACGGCAAGCCGCGCCGTCCGCGTCGGCGGCACGCTCGTCTATTGTACCTGCTCGCTCGAGCCGGAGGAGTGCGCGCAGCAGGTGGCAACCTTCCTTGATCGGCATCGCGCGTTCCGCCGAATGCCGGTCACGCCCAGCGAAATCGGTGCAGCCGCCGATTGGATCACCGCTGAAGGTGATTTGCGCACGCTGCCGACGCATCTTTCCGATTTGCCGGACGGACTGGCAGGAATGGACGGCTTTTATGCCGCGCGTCTCGTTCGAACCGCATGATCCGAGCGGCCTGATCTGGCCCGTCAACAGTCCGCGTGGCCCCGCGCCTTGTTTTGGCGCGGGTGAGCCGTTAGTCCAGCAGAAACGGTCTGCCGCGCGAACGGGGTGCCAGGGTCTTCATGTCCGATCTGAGCCTGACGGAAAGGCTGAAGATTAGGTCGCTGTCGGCTGAGCGGATGCGCCGCCGCGCCGTCACCCTAACCTTGTCGTCCCCCTTGCTGCGCTGGCGCTTCGCGGGCGCGTCTCCCGATCAGATACTGATCGTGCCGCAGGAATTGCGCACCTCCGACCCAAGTTTCTGGAACGAGGTTGAGCACGGCCACTTTGGCCTTGCGTGCGAAATTGCCGATCTCAAGGGCGCATCGCCTTTTCGCGCGACGCCGCCGAGCCTCGCCTGGGAGCGCGAGCTCCACGGTTTTGGCTGGCTTCGCCACTTGGCGGCAACGGAGGAAGACGCCGCTGCCGATGCCGCCCGCCAGTTCGTGCTTGATTGGATTGCGTTTCACCGCACCGCGCGCGGCGTGCCTTACGAGCCGGCGGTGATCGCCCGCCGGCTTTTGTCGTGGATCTCGCATGCCAATCTCTTGCTCGAAGGCATAGATGCGCGCGGCTACAGCGCCATCATGTCGAGCCTCGGACAGCAGATCATCGCACTTAAGACTACTTGGCGGAACGCGCCCGATGGCGTGCCGCGTATGGTGTGTTTGATCGCACTCGTGCTGGCCGACCTCGCCGTATCGGGTCATGACCGCCAGCTGGTCGAGGCGCAAGAGCATCTTATTTCCGAGATCAAGCGTCAAATTCTTGAAGACGGCGGACACGTCAGCCGTAACGCCAACACGCTTGCCGATGTCGTGCTCGATCTTCTTCCTCTGGGACAATGTTTCCAGGCGCGCGGCCGGCAGGCACCCGACGAGATTGGTGCCGCCGTGCGCAAGGCGCTCGCCTTTCTTCGCTTCATGCGCATGGGTGACGGAATGTTGGCGCGTTTCAACGGCGTCAGCACCGGTTCGCCGGCGGCGCTCGCAACCGTGCTCGGTTACTGCGACGGCCATCTGGAAGCCACGACATCCGCGCAGGTCTCGGGCTATGCGCGACTCGAACGCGGCGACACCATCCTAATTGCCGATGTCGGATCGCCGCCCCCATTGGCGATGGCGAGCGAAGCGCAAGCCGGCGCTCTGTCATTTGAAATGACGACGCGCAATCGACTGCTGTTCGTAAATTGCGGATTTCCGGGTCCTGCGGACCAGGACTGGTCAGCCGTCGCCCGCGCGACCGCGAGCCATACGACACTGACGCTTTCGGAATCGTCGTCGTCCCGCCTTGTGCGTCATCCCGAGCTTGAGGAGATGGTGAGCGGGCCTCCCATTCGCGGTCCCGATCTCGTCGCGTCCAAGCTTGGCCTTGAAGGCAATAGCATCGTGCTGGCCGCCAGCCACGATGGCTACGTCAAGCGCTTCGGCTTGATGCACGCCCGCCGGCTTGCGGTGTCCGGCGACGGCACGGTCGTCGAGGGCGTCGATCGGCTAGAGCCACCTCGCGGCCAACTGAGATTGAAGCACGACCTGCCCTACGCAATCCGCTTTCATCTGCATCCGGATTGCAAGGTTTCGGTCGTTGCGGGCGATGCACCCATGTGCCGGATCACGCTTTCCGACGGACGCTTGTGGGCATTCTGGGCAGATGGTGGCGAACTCTCGCTCGAAGAGAGCCTTTATTTCGTCGATAGCGCCGGACCGCGCCCAACGCTGCAGATCGTGCTGCGCGGCACGACCTTTGGCGAGACTCAGGTACGCTGGCGCTTGGCCGCGACGCCCGAAACTGTCGATACCTCTGAGCCGACGGATTAAGTACCGCCCATGCGCTCGCAGCGGCCGGCAAAAGTGCGGCCGAGCGGCGCGCTTGTTCGTTACGAGGATGGTCAGCCCCGCGCGACCGTGATAACCGCGCGCAAGGAACGTGAGGGCGAACCATGCAACAGACGAAAATCCGCCGCGCTTTGATTTCGGTCTCCGACAAAACCGACCTCATCGGTTTTGCGCGCGCGCTGGCGGGTTACGGCATCCATATCGTCTCGACAGGCGGCACGGCCGCGGCATTGAAGGCCGAAGGCATCGCGGTGACCGACGTCGCCGATCTGACCGGCTTCCCCGAAATGATGGATGGCCGCGTCAAGACCTTGCATCCCAAGGTTCACGGCGGGCTGCTTGCGATCCGCGGCAACATCGAGCATGAAAAGGCCGCGAGCGATCACGGCATCGCGCACATCGATCTGCTCGTCGTCAATCTTTATCCCTTTGAAGCCACCGTTGCCAAAGGTGCCGGCTACGAAGAGTGCGTTGAGAATATCGATATTGGCGGACCGGCGATGATCCGCGCCGCCTCCAAGAATCACGAAGGCGTCACCGTCGTCGTCGAGCCGGCGGACTACGCCCGCGTGCTGTCCGACCTAGCGGCGAACAGTGGCGCGACCACGTTTTCGCTCCGTCGCGAGCTCGCAGCCAAGGCGTTCGCTCGAACGGCGGCTTATGACGCGGCCATCAGCAACTGGTTTGCGTGTGAGCTGAAAACGGAAGCGCCCGAGTGGCGTGCCTTCGGCGGCAAGCTCGGCCAGGCGCTGCGTTACGGCGAAAACCCGCACCAATCCGCCGGCGTCTATGTGTCCGACGCCGGCCGCCCGAGCGTCGCCACCGCAAAGCAGGTGCAGGGCAAAGAACTCTCCTACAACAATATCAACGACACCGATGCCGCGTTCGAGCTCGTGAGCGAGTTTGCGCCGCTAGTGCCGGCGGTTGCGATCATCAAGCACGCAAATCCGTGCGGCGTCGCGGTTGGAGCAAGCCTGCTTGAGGCGTACCAGAAAGCGCTGGCCTGCGATTCCGTCAGCGCGTTTGGAGGCATTATCGCCGTCAACCAAATCCTGGACGGTCCGGCCGCCGAAGCAATCACCGGTATTTTCACCGAGGTCGTCATCGCACCCGACGCAACCGCTGAGGCCAAGGCGGCGTTCGCGGCCAAGAAGAATCTACGCCTGCTGCTGACCGGGACGATGCCGAATCCGCGTCAGGCGGCCCTCACGTTCCGCTCGATCGCAGGCGGCTTCCTCGTCCAGTCGCGCGACGCTGCCGTGTCGGACGAACTTGAGCTGAAAGTGGTGACCAAGCGCGCACCGTCCGCGCAGGAATTGGCTGACATGAAGTTCGCATTCAAGGTCGCCAAGCACGTCAAGTCGAACGCCATCGTCTACGCCAAAGACGGCGCGACAGTCGGCATCGGCGCAGGTCAAATGAGCCGCGTGGATTCGGCCCGCATTGCGGCCTGGAAGGCGCAGAACGCAGCCGAAGCGGCGGGCCTGAAAGAACCGCTCACACGCGGTTCCGTTGTCGCCTCCGATGCGTTCTTCCCGTTCGCGGACGGTCTACTGGAGGCCGCCGCGGCGGGCGTGACGGCCGTCATCCAGCCGGGCGGTTCGATGCGCGATGATGAGGTCATCAAGGCCGCCGACGAAAAAGGCCTCGCCATGGTCTTCACCGGCGTCCGTCATTTCCGCCATTGACAAGCCCGCTATGGCGCCGGGCGCGTCCTGACAAACAGCATTATCAGCAATCCGGTGATCAGGAATGCGAGCAGCGCAGACATTCCGATGCGCTGGCTGCCCGTGTGCTGCGTAACGAGCGCCACGACAAGCGGTGCAAGGAACGCCGTCACTTTTCCCGAGAACGCGAACAAGCCGAAAAACTGCGTGATCTTGTCGGCTGGCGCCAGTCGCGCCAGGAGCGAACGGCTTGAAGCCTGAACCGGCGCGGCGACCATGCCGACGAGAACGGCAAACAGCAGGAACACCTGTTCGCCGGTTGACGAGAACGGCGCCGAGCCGGCCGCCTTCTCCGGAACCTCGGTCGTAAACAGCACGTGCGTTTTGTCGACGGAAAGGATGCCGATCGCGCCGGCGATCAGCACCAGAAGGGAAACGACGATTACGAACTTGGGACCGAGCCGGTCATCGAGTTGGCCG
>CADECN010000003.1:0-25222 GCA_902825785.1 uncultured Hyphomicrobium sp.
CGAAGTCGAAGCGCAACCAGCCAACGAAATCAGCGAGGTTTGGGAAGACGCGAAACTGAAGCTGCTGATAGTCGGCGGCTTCTGCACGCTCGTGCTTGCTTTGACCTACGCCACGCTTGGATCGGCGCTACGCCCGCTCGAAACGCTCTCCTCCGCTCTTGCGCGCGTCGGTCAGGGTGACTACCGCGTACAGGTCGACGAAACAGGCCCGCAGGAACTGACCATCATCTACAAGGCCTTCAACAACATGGCCCAGGAGCTTGACCGCTCCGAGCGCCAGAACCGCCGCCTGGCCGAGCAGCTGTCGACCGTTCAAGAGGAAGAGCGCGCCGAGATCGCCCGCGACCTGCACGATGAGATTGGCCCGTTTCTCTTCGCTGTCGATGCCGACGCCCAAACGATCCCGCCGCTGCTGAACCGGGGCGCGAGCGATGAGGTTCTGGCACGCGGCAAATCCATTCGGCAGTCGGTGACGCATATGCAGAAGCATCTGCGTAACGTCTTGAGCCGTCTGCGACCGGCTCTGATGCTCGATCTCGGCCTCACCCACGCCGTCGACCAGCTCGTTGCGTTCTGGCAAAGCCGTCGCCCTGCGATCCTGTTCACATCCGACATCGAGGAACGCCGCCTTCCACCCACCATCGAAGAAGCCACATTCCGCATACTCCAGGAAGGCACGAGCAACGCCATCCGCCACGGCAAACCCTCGCGCATTGAACTTGCCGCCCGCATCGGCGACAACGGCCGCTTGCGCGTATCGGTGTCTGATGACGGCAGCGGTATTGCGTCGGCCGGCGGCGCGGGCCTCGGATTGAAGGGGATGCGCGAGCGCGTTCGCCTGCTTGGTGGCACGCTGACGCTGCAGTCCGGCGTCGCCGGATCCGGCGTGCAGCTGGCTGCAGAGTTGCCGCTGCCGGAGAGCGCGCGCGCAGTGCCTTCACCCGCTGCCAAACAAGAAGAAGCCATCGAGGCGATCAGACCGTTATGAAGATATTGATTGTCGACGATCACGGCGTTGTCCGCGAAGGTTTGCGCCGCCTCCTGTCGGTCCACTTCGACGCCACCATCATCGAGGCGGCCAATGTCGAACACGGTCTTGCCGCATACGCCGAGGAACGCCCGGACATCCTCGTCCTCGATCTCAACCTGGAGGGCGCAGGCGGCCTCGAACTTCTGCGTCGCCTGATTGCATCGGATCCGGATGCGCGCATCATCGTCTTCAGCATGCACCACGAGCCGGTCTACGCGACGCGGGCCTTGCGGGGCGGCGCGCGCGGCTATGTCACGAAAAGCGCACCGGTCGACGAGTTGATTACCGGGATTCAGCGCGTCATGGCTGGCGAGCAGTATGTTGACAAGGAAATCGCCTCCCGCATCGCGCTCAGCCAGATCGCAACGGAGGACCCGCTCCAGTCGCTGTCGATCCGCGAAGTTGAAATTCTGCGAATGCTCGGCCAGGGCAAGAGCATGACCGCGATCTCTGACAATCTGGGTATTGCCTACAAGACCGTCGCCAACATCTGCACGCAGATCAAAGTGAAGCTTGGTGTCGACCGCACGGCCGATCTCATTCGCCTCGCCGTCGAGACGCTGAAATCCTAGCTTCCAGGCACGAAAAAAATGGCGCCCGACTTTGATAGCCGGGCGCTCCAAATCCTCGTCGCGAACGTCTTGGTTATTGCTTGCCGCCGGTCATGACCTTGATGTTATCGAGGCCGGCTTTGAAGATCCCGTCAATAACGTCACGTGCTTCCTTGTCGGGCTTGCCCTCCGCGTCAAACACGGCCGACCACGCGAAGTTGATCTCATCTTCGTCGTCATCGTCGGGCGTGAGCGCGAACTGCGCCTGATAGTTTTTCACCGGCAGCGGGCTTTCGATGATTTCGTAGCGATAGATGTCCGGCCTGCTCTCGAGCAGAAGCTCTTTGATTTTTCCGCCGTCCTTGAGCGTGAGTGTTCGGAACGTCTTGTCGCCTTCCTTGGATTCTTCGCAGTTCTCTATTGCCGGGTGCCAATCCTTGATGGCACACCATCCGCCGAACTTCGCCCAAAGCGCCGCTTTTTCTTCAGTCATCTTCTTTGGATCGACGTTGATCTCTGCCTTGCGACCGACCGCAAGCCCTGCCGCCATCGCCACAACGCTCACCGACACCAGGGCCACCGCCACGGCGGCGCCCAGTCTCAAACCCGAATTCATGTTCCACTCCCTGCTTATTTTGGGTCCGGTGCGCCGAAGTTGACTCACCCGGCCGCGGCATACCCGCGTTTGTAACTTTATTACAATAACACGCGGCGGCCAAGCCCTTGCATTGCGCGCAATGAATCCGAGCGATGCTAGCTTCAAAGATTTTCGATCACGGCCATGATTTCGCCGCGCAGCATACGGATTTCGCTCTCCGACATACCCAAACGCGCAGCCGCGAGCTTGCGCGCGGCAATCGCCTCGCTCTGCAGCGCATTGCCCTTGGGCTGAAGCCAGACGTGTACCTCGCGCTCGTCATCCGTCCCCCGCTCGCGCCGCACAAGATCCATCGTCTCCATGCGTTTAATGAGCGGCGTCAGAGTGCCTGAGTCCAGCATGAGCCGGTCGCCGATACGCGAAACCGTGGCGCCATTTTCCTCCCACAGCACAATAAGAACCAGGAGTTGCGGGTAGGTCAGACCTATCGGATCGAGAACCTCGCGATAAATCCTCGTCAGGGCGCGTGCGGCAGCAAAGAATGCAAAGCAAAGCTCATCGTCAAGCCTGACCGGAATTCCATCCGTTGGCTTCGACTGTTTCGATCGTCGTGAATTCAATGGCGACCTATTGCAGGTAGAGATGAAGTCATCAGCATGCGCATTATGCCAGGACATCTCGCATCCCCAATACCTATGCATATCGCTTATGGCGAAGCATCAAAGGAACTGATGCATCCTGCGCAAGGTCCCCGCTCACTTGCAGAAAACCCAGACGCTCAGCCACCCTCAGTGGTGAGAATGCTCTCCCGGCCCGCTCGCGCCGACCGCCTCGATGCGAAATTCGATGGGAATGCTCCCCGCCTTTTCGAATTTGAGCATGCCCTTTACCGACTGGCCCTCGACAAGCGGTCCCTTAAGATCCTTGAACATCAGGTGCAGGCCACCGGGCGCGAGAGTGACGCTGCCGCCCGCGGGAACGTCGAGACCATTCGGCACCTCCCGCATCCGCATCACGTCGCCGTCCTTTGCCATCTCGTGGATTTCCGCCCTCCCCACAACGTCGACCTCGATCGATAGCAAACGATCCGCGACAGCACCCGAATTCTTAATCGTGAGATACGCCGCCGCCACCGCCGCGCCTGCCGGCGTGGCACGCGCCCACGCCGCTTCCGCGTTGATGGGGCCGGCCGATGGCGCCCCGTGATGCGCGTGCTCGTCCTCACCCGCTACGATCGGGAGACTAGGCGCCGGTGCTTCGAGGTCATGGGCGGATTTGCCTTGCGGGGGCACCTCGCTCCAAATCAGCTGCCCGTCCGGACAATCCTGCCGCGTCGGAAAATAGACCGTATCGCCGGCGTGGAATGCATCGCTCACGAACCCGACAATCGTGAACTCGTCGTAGAAGTCGCTTTCCAACGACCCACCCGACCACACGACTTCCTTCACGCCCTCTTTCAGTTTCATGCCGTGATAGAAATCGTAAGCCCGGGCGTAGTCGCCCTTGGTGACCGAAATGGTCCAACCTGGCTTCACCATTGGTTTGACCCCGATGATGCCTTCGGGGATCGTCACCGTTACCTTTGTCGTCGGTGACTGCTTGCAGCCGTGCGGAATTTTGAAGGCTGCCTTGAACGACGTCCCGACCGCGGCCTTGTCATTCTCAATTGAAACGTGGGCGCTCGCGACGTGTGCGGTAAAGCCGGCGAACAGAGTGACGGCAAGAAGACGAACCGTTGTCATGTCTGGTCTCTTTTCAATCTTGAAACGTTGAGGACCGCCGGCCCCGAATGCGGCCCAGATGAACTTTGCAACAGCCGTGCCGGCGTTCACAAAATCTTGCGCTCCACGGGCTCACCATCGATAGCTGACGCCGCCGTAGACCGCTCGGCCGGTTCCGGGCTCGAAGAAATTGGTGGTGGCGGGATCGGCGACATTCGTGATGCTGGTTGAAGCGATGTAGATTTCGTCGGTCAGATTGCGCGCCTCGACGTAAGCCGACCATGCCCCTCCGTTGTCGAACCCGACCTTCGCGCCAAGCAGTGCATAGGGCTTCGTATCCAACGTATTCGCGCTGTCGACGTAGTACGCTTCCGGCACCCATTCGACGTTCGGTCCGAAATAGACGCCGCTCGGATGCTTGTAGAGCAGTTCGGCGCGCAAATAGTGGCGTGGGGCTCCAGGTAGTTCATTGTTGCCGAACAGTGGATCGTTATCAAAACGGAAGTCGCTGAAGGTGTAGGCGGCGTTGAACCAGAGCCGGTCCGGCCGACTACCCGTCTCGAACAGACCTTTCCGCAAAGTCCCGCTGAAACCCGCCTCGACACCCTGGTGGATCGTCTCGTTCGCATTTGCCACGACGCAGAACGTTGCAACAGGAAAGGGCGCGACACACATCAGTTCGTTGTCGAGGTTTGCCCGGTAGAGCGACACGTCCCAGGCAAAGTCCTCGTCACCGCCGCGCGTGCCGAGCTCGTAGGTCGTGCCGCGCTGAGCCTTAGCAGCAAACGGCGACCCGAAGATCGGCGTGTTTTCGCCGAACGACGGCACTTCGGCGCTGCGCGAGATGTTGGCAAAGATCTGCGCGGTCGGCGTCAGCTCGTAGATAAGTCCGGCTTTCGGACTCCATAAATCGAACTCACCGCTCCCGTCGTTCAGATTGAGGATGCCATCTCGCTCCCGCTCGGCATGCAGAAACTGCGTTCCGGCCACAAGCGCGAGCTGCGACGTGACATAAAACGAATTCTCGGCGTATACCGCCGTATTCCGGGACGTGTCGATCGAGCGGCTTGTCGGGTTTCCTTTCGCCGCGCTTGGACCGTTCCCGAACTGGCGCGCGTCGACCTCGCCGTTGTGAATATTGACGCCGGCGACGAAACGGTTGCGGAACCCGCCGATATTGCGGTCGTCGAACACGCGGGCAAAGCCGCCGTAGTCGTCGTATTCATAGTCGAGCCACTGAAAGATCGGATGCATGAGGTGGCGATCAACGTAAAAGGTACCGAACTCCACATAGGTCCCCGGCTGCACCCGCCACGTCGTTTTGTTGGCTATCCGCACCGTGTCGATGTTGCGCTGCCAATCGTTCGCGACATCGATCGCCGCAGCCTCTTTCGGATCGCTGAGTGCGACGCTCTTAGTTACACCGCCGGGGATACGCTGATCGACACTATTGGCATTGATGTAAAAGCGCGTCTCCAGATCGCGCGACAGGCGGTAGCCAAGGCTCATGGAGCCGCGCACGCTCTCGCCATCGCTATGCTCCCGGAAGCCGTCCTGCTCTTGCCAAGTACCGGTGATGAAGTAGTCGGCCGCACCGTACACGCCGCCTGAACTTGCTGATACCTTGTGGAAGCCAAACGATCCGACATCGACGCGGGCACCGAATAAATCGGAATCATAACCGGTCGGCATCACGAAGTTGATGGCGCCACCCAGAGAATTGGCACCGAAGCGGAGCGCATTCGCGCCCTTATAGACTTCGATGAAGCGGTAGGCTGTTGGGTCGATCTCCTGAAAGTCGCCGAAACCGTCCGCCGTGTTGATCGGTATGCCGTCCATGTACAGCTGGATTCCGCGCAGGTGGAAGTTGCGCGACAGGCTGGAACCACGGATCGAGATGCGCGTATCTTCGCCCCACTTTGGCTGCACGAAGACTCCCGGCACATAGTCAAGAGCGTCCTTCAGAGTCACCGAGGGCGTCGACGATTTGTATTCTTCCGCAGACACCAGATCGACACCACCCGGCGTCGTCTCGATATCGGCTTTGGCTTCCGCGACCGTCGGCACCGTCAGGCTTGCGCTGCGCGTTCCGGGCACAACCGCGAGGCCGGTCGCATCCGCCGGGCTAGGCCCCTGCACATCCGCGGGCTCATAGCTCTCCGCCGGCTGAACCTGTTGCGAAACAGCGCTCTGCGTCGCGCTTTGCACCTTCTTGGCCGCTTTCATTTTGGCGACCGCTTTCGGCACCTCGTCCGCCGGCTGCGTCACCACAACATCCGGCAGCGGCGATTCTACCGGCGCGTCTTGGGCGCGAACGGCGTCGGCGAGAGCGATGAACGAAATGCCGCTAGCGGCGGCTACGGCGCACGCATTGCGCCGAATAGTGAAAAACATGGGGCTTCCCCTGCACTTGGCCGAAAACGCGGACGCACTTGGAGCACGCCCGCCACGACGGGATCGTCAGGAGAAAAGCGGTGGGCCTCTTGAGCCTAGGGCAGGCCCAGCCCGCACCGGCGGCCGAAGCTTGAAATCGCCGAACGCAACAGGCTGATCAGCGACTTCCGGAGACGCAACCGGAATGACATCGAGAACGGGCGTTGCGAACTTCGCAATCCCTGCGAATGCGCAGGGCTGATCGTGCGATGGGCTCGACTTGTCCGGAACGTGATGCCCTTTGGAGTCGACAGTAAGCGTCTTGGCGCCGGAAGCCGAACAAATGACAACCTTGAACACGCCCTGCGCGACGGCCGAGAAATCCGGCATGTAGCCAACAGGGATGAGAGCGCGAAGCACGAACACGGAAAGCAGCAGGTGGGCGACCCACCACCGCAACCGCGCACCCGATTGTGCCCCTCGAAACCCCATATAGTCCCCTTGATCTCTCTTCACCGATCTCACAAGAGCGCACGATCCGCAACACGTAGTGCCCAAGGGTATCGCAAAACGTTGAGTTTTTGCGACAAAGCAGCCACGCGAGCGGCGTTAGCCGCTCGCAAAACGGCGAACATCAAGCTGATTGCGCGCTTCAACCACTCTCCGGGAAAGCTCGGCAGCGGCCAAAAGTCCCGACTGCGAGTCAACCTGGGTCACGACCGCGCTCGCGTTTACCGTAGCCGCGGTCAGAGCCGATGCCGCGTCGCCTTGCGCGGCCCAGATTCCAGAGAAAGTCGAGGCAAAAGCATCACCCGCTCCGGCGCTGCTGACCACCGGCACTTCAAGCGCGGGGCAATGCAGAACCTCCTGCTCGCTCCCGACATAGGCACCGTGCTTGCCGTCGGTCAACAGAACCGTGCGGGCTCCGATCTGGATGAGACCGTCTATCAGCGCACGCGCCACATCGCTGCGCGGCGCGCCGTCGGCTTCGTAGACGAACTTGAGGCTCGAAGCCGCGATGCGGCGTAAGGTGAGGTTCTCGCTTCCCGCAATCTCCGCCACCGCCTGGCGAACGAAGGCCTCCGCCTCCAGCCTGTTGAGCGCGAGGATTCCGATCTGCGGCAACAGCTGCGCAACGGTGTGAAAGCGCGTCGTGATCTGACGCACACCGGGATTGACGGCGAATAGCGTCGATCCGCCTCCCTGCTGCAGCAGGTGAGGCAATAGATCGGCCGAACCGCCGCTCAGCGTCGAAATATAGACGAGATCGGCCTCAAACAGCTCTGGCGAGATGTCGGCTTGCGTCAACAGCGTATTCGCACCCCGGAAAGTGAAGATTGCTGCGTTACGGTCGTGCGCGGATATAATCGCGGATGCGCCGGTCGGCGCGGCCTCTGTCACGCGCAAGCCTCGCGGATTGATCCCTTCGCTCGCAAGTTTTTGACGCACCAGCTCGGCCCGTGCGTCCTCGCCGACTTTGGCAAGTACCGTCACGTCGAAACCGAGCCGGGCAAGCCCCACACCGGCGTTGATCGCGCCGCCCCCGCAGTGCGTCGAAATGCTCGAAGCTTCCGTCTTGCTGCCTTGTTCAAGAAGCAGGAACGTCTTTCCCGCATTACTCATGCTCATGCGCTCGATCAGGACGTCGTCCACGATCGCGATCGTGTCGACCATCGCGCCGCCAACCGTAAGAGCCCTCACGTGCCAAGCCTTCTTGCCATCACATGCTCCAAATTCTTATTCTAGTACCTGTGGCGCGCGACGTTGCGTGATCTGTCAATCGCACGCTCGCTGGTCGTATCAACACAGAAAGCACTGCGAGACATAGACAACAGCATGCGCCGCCAGCCTCCTCAACTGTCCAATCTTGCAGATTTCGCTCTGTTCCTCGATGTCGACGGCACACTGGCCGATATTGCCGCGCGCCCCGCTCTCGCCGAGGTCGCCCCGGAAACACTCGCCTCGCTCGCAATCCTTTCGAGCCGCATGAACGGCGCGGTCGCGATTATTTCGGGCCGCAAGCTCGACGAGGTCGACGCGCTCATGGGGTCGCAGAAATTTGCCGCGGCCGGCATCCACGGCGCCGAGTTGCGCGGCGCCGACGGTACGGTGACGGTCGATCACGCGCTCGCTCCGACCGTTGGCGAGCTTGAGGCGGCATTGCGCGGCGGGATTGGCAGCGCCGACGGCATCATCGTCGAAAGAAAGCCCGTATCTGTCGCCGTCCACTACCGCGAAAATCCAGCCCTCCACGACGAAATTCACGAACTCGCCGTTCAGCTCGTGCGTTCCCGCCCACAGTTCAAGCTGATGACTGGCAAGATGATCGTTGAGATACTTCCGGCCCGCGTCGACAAGGGAGCCGCTATCTGGGCGCTTATGCAATCAGCACCGTTTGCCGGGCGCACGCCCGTGTTCGCCGGTGACGACGTGACGGACGAGGATGGCTTCAGCGTGGTGCGGGGCATGAGCGGTATTTCAATCAAAATCGGTGACGGCCCATCAAAGGCCGAATGGGGCTTTCCCACGGCGGCATGTTTTCGCGAATGGCTGCGACACCTGTCCCTCGGCACGACAGGGAACTCCACAGCGTGAAAACACTTGATCTTGGACTGATCGGAAACTGCTGCGTGACGGCCCTGATTGATCGGGACGCCGCTATTGTCTGGTATTGTCTGCCGCGTATCGACGGCGATCCATTCTTCCACAGCCTGCTGGGGGCGCCCGCCGGTCGTCCCGGTGCAGGCACATTCTCCGTAACGCTGGAAAATCAAACAGCGAGCGAACAGAGCTACGTCGAAAACACCGCCATCCTGCGCACGGTTCTTAGAAACGGCGATGGCGCGGTCGAAATCGTCGACTTCGCGCCGCGCTACGAGTCGCGCGGACGTGCGTACCGACCGCAAACCATCATCCGTATCATTCGTCCACTGGCGGGAACACCCCGCATCAGCATCCGCGCACGTCCCTCGTTCGAATACGGAGAACAATCCCCCGTTCTCACTCACGGCTCGAACCACATCCGCTACGTCGGACCTAAATTCACGGTGCGCCTGACGACGGACGCGCCGATCGACTACATCCTGGACGAAACGCTCTTCAACTTGCACGAACCGATCTGCCTCATTCTGGGACCCGACGAGACGGTATCGGACTCAGCCAGCGCATTCGCACGCAGCGAATACGAAATGACCGAGCGCTATTGGCGCGGTTGGACTCATCGCCTCGCCATCCCGTTCGAATGGCAGGACGCCGTCATTCGCGCGGCGATCACTTTGAAGCTGTGCACGTACGAACCGACCGGTGCCATCGTAGCCGCCGTCACGACGAGCATCCCCGAAGCGCCCGCAACCGAACGCAACTGGGACTACCGCTTCTGCTGGCTTCGCGACGCCTACTTCGTAGTGCGCGCGCTGAACAGCCTCTCGGCCGTCCGCACCATGGAGAACTACTTTCGCTGGCTGATGAACGTCGTCGGATCGGCGAACGGCGGGCATATCCAGCCGGTCTATGGCGTCGGGCTGGAACATACGTTGACCGAACGCATCGTCGGCTCGCTTCCGGGCTACCGCGACAACGGACCTGTGCGGGTCGGCAACCAAGCGTATGAGCATTTTCAGCACGACTCTTATGGCAACGTCGTGCTGGGCGCGGCGCAGGCCTTCCTCGATCGCCGTCTGCTCAGTCCTCCGGGCTACGGCGAATTCGAGCAGCTTGAACGCGCCGGAATGCAGGCGATTCGCCTGCACGACAAACCCGATGCCGGCATGTGGGAATTGCGCTTCAGCGCCAAGGTCCACACCACCTCAAGCCTCATGTGCTGGGCGGCATGCGATAGGCTGGCGCGCATCGCCCGTCACCTCGGGCGTCCGGATCGCGCCACCTTTTGGCAACAGCACGCCGATGAGATCCGCACGACCATTTTGAAGAATGCGTGGTCGGAGAAGCGTCAAGCGTTCACTTCCAGCTTCGGCGGAGACTCGCTCGACGCCGGCGTCCTGCTGATGACCGAGGTTGGCTTCATCGACGCGAACGACCCGCGCTTCATCGCGACCCTTGCAGCGACCGAAAAAGTTCTGGGCCGCGGCCCGTTCATGATGCGCTACGAAGCCCCCGATGACTTCGGTTTGCCTGACACCGCGTTCAACATCTGTGCCTTCTGGCGTGTGACCGCGCTTGCGCGCTCGGGTCGGCGCGAGGAAGCCCGCGAAATCTTCTCCGCATTGCTCGCCGGCCGCAATCACCTGGGACTCATGTCGGAGGACATCAACCCGCAAACCGGCGAAGCCTGGGGAAACTTCCCGCAAACGTATTCGATGGTCGGGATCATCAACGCCGCGCGTTTGCTTTCGACGTCGTGGGACGTCGAGATATGACGCCGTGGCGGATCGTCTGCGACGTCGGTGGCACGAATATCCGGATTGCGCGCGCCGACACCGAACGCCAGATCATCGACACGATTGTACGACCGACGCGCGAATGCACCTCGCTCGCAGCGTTTCTGCGCGACTACGCCGATCGCGTTGGTAGCACCGATAGTCTTGAGGGGGTCGCCATCGCCGCCGCCGGTCCGGTCGAAGATGGCGGAGTGGCACTCACCAATCGTCCACTTGTGATTAGCGCGGCGGACGTCAGCGCCGCATTCGGCGACCGCACGGTGCGATTGCTCAATGATCTCGAAGCCGTCGCTTGGTCGTTGCCATCGCTTCAGCCGGAGCAAGTATCGTCCGTCCGCGCGCCCGACGCACCGCTCTCAGGTCCACGGCTCGTCGTCAACGTCGGCACCGGATTTGGCGCCGCCCTTCTCGTTGCAACCGGCAAAAGCTGGCAAAGCGTCGCCTGCGAACCCGGTCATATGAAACTTGCAGGAGCGCTTGCCGCAGCCGACGGAACGCTGCTGGCCGACGGCTCAATCGAGGACACCATTTCAGGATTGGCACTCGCACGAGCGGAAACTGTTGCGCGGCTGGGGACGGACGCCACCGCAGCACCCGGGACGATCTATTCTCGGCACGCATTCAATCGCAATTTCAGTGCGCTGCTTGGCCAGATCTGTGGTGATCTGGTGCTCGCATGTGGAGCTTGGGGCGGTGTTTACTTCTGCGGTAGCGTCGCCGCAGAATGGCTACGCCAGCCCGATCTTCCAGCATTCCTCGCAGCTTTCGAGGCAAAAGGCCCGATGGCGCCACGCATGGCCCGCGTCCGCATCAGCCAGATTCTAGCGCCTCACCCAGCGCTAATAGGGCTGGCGGCGCTGCCTTTTGATTGAATGACATCGAGCGCGATCGAGCGGGCGAACGATCGCCCCATCTCGTCTTTCACACGAATAGTCGCGCGACTGTCGGCGTCCGCACCTTGCGGCAACGCCCACACCCAGACGTGTGACGACGACGACGCCTCGACCCACGGCTTGCAAGTGCCGCGATGTTGCGCGAACAAAGCTTTCACGTACGGATCGGCCATTGCCGTCCGCGACAGCGAGACGGTCGGACCGGACTCGAAATCGCACGTCACAGTCGTATTCGGGCCGCCGTCAAAAACGTTCACGATGAGCGTACGCCGACCCGCGTGACTGCCTTCATCCCTTATCAGCATCGCACGCATGGCGGAGTCCGCTGTTGTGTCGAAGGCCACGAAGCGCGTCGTGTAATCGCTGCCTTCGACCGACAGGACATGAAACCCCTTCGGGCTTCCGTCTCTGCTGTCGGCGACGGGAATGCCGCGATCATCTTTCGGCCCACTCCACCAACTGCCGCTCGCGGCCGTCAATACGTGGTGATGATGGAGCCCGGGGCCCGCGAAGCCATAGGCCGCTCCCAGATAATGATGTTCCGTCGTGTGCGAATGTCCCGCGAAACTCACTGTATGAGGTCTGCCCCTTAGCAGGCGCATAAGCGCGGCCCTATCCACCGTTGTATCGGCCAAGCTGTGGGGCGCATCGAAGCTCTCGAGCGGAATGTGCATCGACAGAACGACGAGACGCTCTTGCGGAACGTAGCTCAGAATATTCTCGACGAACCGCAACTGTCGCGCTCCAACGCGACCCTGATAGCCGCGCCCGCTCGGGCCAACTGAACCAGCGCCGAAGTATTCGACATTGTTGAGAACGATGAATGTGGCGTCGCCGTATTCGAACGCATAGTGCGTCGGACCGATGTGCTGCTTCCAGCTCTCGAATGCGAACCCCGGATCGACGGCGTCAAGGTTCATGTCGTGGTTGCCGGGGCAGTGGTGCCATCTGAGGCGCGACTGCTTCAGGATGTCGAGATATTCCGGTATCAGTGAAAGATCATCGCCCATCACGTCGCCGTGGCTTATTGCAAAGTCGGCACGCGTTTCCGCGGTGCTTTGCAAAACGAGACGGCGAACATAATCGAGTTCCTGGGCATTCGCCGCCTGCGTATCGGCAAACAGAAGCGCCTCGAAGGCGCTAGCATGTCCGACGCGCATTAATCCAAAATCGATGCAGCCGGGCATCGCGCCCGTCGCTTTTACGCCCTCGTGGCGCAATCCCGCGCTTATAGACGTGCCCGCCGGTTGATGCAGATAAGCGAAAGCCCGCGCCGAACCGCTTGTCCGCCAACCGGACGGTTCAACGACGAAGACGTGCTCACCCTCCGCCACCGGCAATGCCCACTTGCCGTCGCCATCCGTCAGCACCACGTCACGGCCGTTGGAAACCATGACGCCGGCGATGCCCCTGGCGCCGGCGCGACGCACGCCATTACCGCGTTCATCCGCGAAGACCCTTCCCCGTGCGGTCGCGGCGTCTTTTCCGATGATCGCGGACGCTGTGCTTGCACCCATCGCCAATGCCGAAGCACCGAGCGCGGACATGGCCTGCCGCCTGGTCAAACACGCCGCCGGTGTGCGCCGCATGAGCGTCTGATCCCTGGGCTTGGCACACAAAGGCCAAGCTGGACCCGCTCCTAGCCGCGATTCGCGACGCGTTGGTTTCGGTTTGTTGAAGGAACGATGACAGCGCGCGGTGCACTTCACGCGTGCGCCGTCACCAGATTGTCATATGCGCCGGCATGAGCATCAAACCCATCGACTCACCTGATGTTAGTTCAAACTCCTGAATACGAGAAAATAACTCTCGTGCACTCCTGGCTTAACCTCTTCGAAGCCGAGTGATTTAAAAATCTGATCATACATGATGCGCGTGCGATAATGCACGTGCGCAGCAGGTTTGATTGTCTCATTTTTCAGCTGATCGACGATGACAATAGTGTCGCTTGCTACGCGCGCAAGATTAGCAAGCGCCGCGCGCCATTTCTCGTCATCAACAATGTGATATAAAACATCGACACAGAATACGACATCGGCGCTTTGCGGGAATACGACAGTATTGAGCGGGCCCACTACGAACTGTCCCTGCGGGCACTTGGCGCGCGCCGCGTCGATCGCTATTTCAGACACATCGGCACCCACGACGTCAGCGCCGAGGGCGAAAAAGAGTTCGGAAAGCTGCCCCGTTCCGCACCCCGCATCGATAACGCGCTTTCCACGTAGGTCGAGCAAATCCATTTGCCGCAAAAGATCAACGATGCGTCGCTTTTTTCGGGCGTATCGTGCGGCGTTGTCCTCTTCGGCAGCGCCTATATCGCCAACCGCCGCAAGCCTACCTTCGAGCCGTCTATGTCTATCGACCCAATATCCTTCGAAGTCCGTCAGTGGAAATTTGGTCTCTCGAGCACGCGACTTCTTTCTGAATAACGCCTGCAGCATTTCGGCCTCGCGACGACAACCCATCCACAAGGCCGAAGCTTAAATGATTCCATTGCGCTCCGTGTGCGCCCCAACGGCACCATGCACAATTTGTCCGCAATCTTACAATCGATTCTAAAATGTCGCAGCGTCGATCAAATCAGAAAATACAGCTGTGCGTCGAATTTGAAACAGATCCCCTCGGAACACTTAGATGTTACTAAGCTGCTTCTACTCCTCGCGGAAAGCGCGCGCGAATTGATCTGTCAGCGGCTTCACCAGATAGGTAAACGCCGTCCGCTCGCCCGTTTTGAAGAAAATTTCTACGGGCATACCCGGGATCAGGTTCAACTCGCCGCCCTTCGCGAGTTCTTCCGGCGCGACCTCGAGGCGGGCGAGATAATACGGTTGCTGTTCCGATGAACCCGGAGTGGACGCATCGCGCGTCATGACATCCGCAGAAATGCGTGAAACCGTCGACTTGTAGGTCGGCGTCGAACGCTGATTGAAGGCCGTGAACTTGACATCCGCCTCATGACCGGTCGCGATCTGATCGATGTCCTTTGGTGCCAGTTTCGCTTCGACGACGAGCCGGTCCGTCGTCGGTACCACCGTCATCAGTGACTGACCGTCCGCAACCACACCGCCAATCGTGTGGATCGACATCTGGCTCACAATGCCGTCGACCGGCGCGCTGATTTCCAGCTTCGCCAAACGGTCTTCGGCGGCGACCATTTTTTCCGTCAATTCGCTCAAGCGCGACTGCTGGTCACGGATCTCTTTGCCGACATCCGACTTGAAGTCGTAGTCATTCTTTTTGATCATCGCCTCGTGCTCAAGCACCTTCTCCTTGGCCTGGGCGTATTGGGCCTTGATTTGCGCGACATCACCTTCGAGCTGCGCAACGCCCCGGCGCGACGCTGTGATCTTGGTCTTCGCCACGAGATTCTGGCCTTCAAGCGTCTCAAGACCCGTGAGCTCGTCACGCGCCAGTTCGAGCTGGCGCGTGCGCGCCTTGAGTTGAGCATCTAGACCCGACAGCTCCTCGCGCACCTGTTCGATCCGGGCGCTGCACTGTTGATTGAGCGCAAGTCGGCCAGCGAGTCGGCTGCGATACAGCGCAAGCTCCTCCGCAATTGTCCCCGACTGCGCCGGCGATGTCGAAAGATCCTTGAAGTCGCTTTTTACAAGATCGGCTTCAACCAGCTCCGCGCGGAGCCGGGTCAGCCGTGCCTTCACTTCGTCGATTTGCGCCGCATTGAGCCGGACGCTCGCCAGTGCGATCGTGTCGTCCAGCCGCACGAGGATATCGCCGGCTTTCACCTTATCGCCGTCGGAAACTAGAATTTCCTTCACGGCTCCCGAACCGGTCGGCTGCACGACCTTCGGATATTGGGCCACCACCACGACGCCGCTTGAAATGACGGCACCTGAAATTTTAGTCGTAGCCGCCCATACGCCGATGCTGCAGCCGAGCATGGCCATGATGGCCAGCCCACCGACCATATAGGCCTTGCCTTCGCGAAGTGCGTTTTCTGCTTTCATGCTCATCTTACTTGCGATTGAAATTCTGCGTGAGTCATCAGGTGTGCGTCAGCTGCGCCACTGCGGCAGGGGGTACGGCTTTTGGTGCGCTCGCCGCCTGCGGATTCATCAGGCGCTTCAAAATCTTGTCCTTCGGACCGAGCTCCTCGACCACGCCGTTCGCAAGCAGCAGGATTTTATTCACCGCATTGAGCACCGATGGCCGGTGCGCAATGACGATGACGATACCGCCACGATCCCGCGTTGCCTTGATCGCCGTCGTGAGATTGGCGTCGCCGTTCGCATCAAGATTCGAGTTCGGCTCGTCCAGCACCACCAGGAACGGGCTGCCGTAAAGTGCACGTGCGAGCCCGATCTGCTGGCGCTGCCCGGCAGACAGATTTCGCCCGAACGGTTCGACGACAGTATCGTATCCATTCGCGAGCTTGAGGATAATCTCGTGCACGCCCGCAAGCTTGGCCGCCGCGACGACTTCCTCGCTTGTCGCTCTCGGGTCGAACCTCGCTATGTTCTCCGCGATCGTACCTTCGATGAGCGATACCTCCTGAGGCAGATACCCCACGATCCGGCCGCGTTCGCTCGTCGACCACTGATCCAACGTCGCGCCATCCAGCCGGACGCACGGGCTGCCGTCCGCCGACGACCAGATGCCGATCAGCCCTTTGATGAGCGTCGACTTGCCCGCGGCACTGGGACCGATGACTCCGAGTCCGTCGCCGGCGCTGAGCGCGAAGCTGACGTTTCGAACCGTCGCTTCGGCGGCGCCGGGCGCTTTCAGAGTCAACCCGGAAACCTCAACTTTCTGCTTTGGCATCGGCAGCGATGTGCTGCGATCATGGTTCGGCTCAGCCTGCAAAAGTTCGGTCAACCGCGCGTAGGCCTGGCGAGCGGCCGCAAAACCCTTCCAGTTGGCAATTGCAATCTCGATCGGCGCGAGTGCTCGCGACATGACGATGGAGGCGGCAATGATCGAACCGGCGGAAAGCTGATGCTGGATCGCCAGATAAGCACCCAGACCGAGAATGCCCGACTGAAGCAGCATTCGGAGCGACTTGGAGACCGCACCCATGCCGTTTGTGATATCGCCCATCCGCAGGGCGTGTTCCTGACCATGATCGCGCAGCCCGAGCCACTTGGACACGATCGACTGGTTCATTCCCATGGCAAGGATCGCGTCCGAGGTGCCGTCGGCGCCAAACCCGAATGCGTTTGCCCGCGTCTGGCCTGCGTTCGCCAGCGCAACTGCTTTACGCGCCCGCACCTCGGTGATCGCCGTGATGATGACCAGCAGCAAACCGCCTACGGTTGCAAAGATCCCCAACGTCGGATGCAAAAAGTAGATCAATACCAGGTAGAGCGGCATCCAGGGCAGGTCGAAGAGCGCGGTCGGCCCCGCGCTCGACGCAAAACCGCAAACCGTATCGAGATCGCGGATCGCCTGCTGGCCCGAGCGCTGATCGTTGGAATTCCGCCGGCCTGAGAGGGCCGCATCAAGCACGCGCTCACGGATTCGCTTGTCGACGCCGCGCCCCACTCTGCTCAGCAAGCGCGACCTGCAGTAGTCGAGTGAACCGAACGCCGCATAAAGGAGCAGCAGCAGAACGCTAAGACCGATGAGCGTAGGAACGCTCTGCGAAGGCAGAACCCGGTCGTACACCTGCAGCATGTACATCGACCCGGCGAGCGCGAGGATGTTAATCGCGCCCGAGAATACTGCCGCCGCGATGATCTGCACCTTGAACTTGCCGACAAGAGCCGAAAGTTCGCTGTTCTTAAAACCGGTTCGCATTCAAAGTGTTCCAATTCCTATTTGGTCACTTCAAATGCAGGCGTCGTGCCAGCATAAATCCAATGTTTAGATGTCGTTAATAGTCCGCGCGCGGGAAATCCGTCCTGAATTGGCACAGATCGAAAACTTATGTGAATCAATGCTTATTGGCGAGCGTCGTTTACCGCCGGCGAAAGCTAACGATGAACCGTTCAATTCATTGAGCACGAATGTTGCATCGATATAAATCGATATAAAAGGTCGCTTCCGAGAAAAGTCAGGAACCGCAATGCAGCCCGAAATTCCGTCACTCTATGGATCGTGGAGCGAGGTGTTCGAGTGGCCTCTCATCGGGCTGCACGTCATCATCACGCCCGACAACAAGATCCTGAGTTTCGGAACACAAACGTCCGGCGCGCAAGGCGGCTTCGTCTACGACGTCTGGGACATCGCAACGAACACTCACTACACGCTACCAAACAAAACAGCGACCGATATCTTCTGCTCGGCATGCATTCTCGTGCCACTCACCGGCGAGATACTTATTGGTGGCGGTGACGCGCGCCCTCTTGGAAAGGTCAACCAAGGCGTCGATGATGTCAACGTCTTCAACTATCAGGACATGAGCCTGTCAGCGTCCATCACAGGGGACATGGCCTATGCGCGCTGGTATCCGACGACGATCTCGTTGGCGAACGGCAAAGTGCTCATGCTGGGCGGCAGGGACATCAACGGTAAAGGGGTCGGCACACCCGAACTCTACACGCCAGACGTAGGTTGGAAGACACTGACTGGAGCTTATTCGGCGGAAGTCGCGAAGGATTGGTGGTATCCGCGCACATTCCTGAACGGCGATGGAAATGTCGTTCTGTTCGGAACTAATAACAACGCTTCAGGCAGCTTCACCATCCAGATTATGGATCCGTCAGGTAGCGGTTCCATCACGACTGTTGGCAAACTTCCCTTCGAAACCGCATCCGGTATGCCAGCGGTGATGTTCGATCAGAACAAGACGCTTATCATCGGTTCCGACGGCAGCACCTGGATTATGGACATCGGTGGCGATACTCCGACGTTCACACGGACCGACGACCTCGGCGCGAACCGCATCTGGTCCAACCTCGTTGTGCTGGCCGACGGCACCGTCCTTGCGAGCGGCGGGAGTGCCGTCAACACGGCACAGACGTCAACTCTTGTTAATCCTAGCTACGATGCCGCCATCTGGAATCCCGCCACCGGGCATTGGACGACGGTCGATGACGCGCATGTGGCGCGCCTTTATCATTCGACGACAATTCTTCTGCCAGACGCCACTGTTCTATCCCTCGGTGGTGGCGCACCGGGGCCCGTGTACAATCTCAACGGCGAAATTTATAAGCCATCCTATTTGTTCGACGCGAACGGTAATCTAGCCACGCGTCCCGTCATTCTCGATGCGCCCGAAAAGGTCGAACAGCGCGAAACCTTTGCGATCGTCCTTGATGACGCGACTGACATCGCGCGCCTGACATTCGTTAAAGCGGGTTCGGTCACACACTCGCTCAACATGACGACGACCAAGATCGAGTTGGAGTTCACCACGGGCCCAGGCAATACCGTTCAAATCACTCTTCCGGAGAATTCCAACATTCTCACGGCCGGGCAGTGGATGCTGTTCGCCTTCAATTCGAAAGGCACACCTTCTGTTGCCGCGACCATCCAGGTTGGTCTGGGCGGCGAACTGTTCTCTGAAACGCTGCATTCGTACCTGACGCTGAACGGTCGGGCGAGCTTCGACGCCACAACTGACATCTTCACGCTGACACCCGATGCAAAAAGCGCACTGGGTGCTGTCATGAGCAACGACAAGATTAATCTCGCCTACGACTTCGAACTCAAGTTCGATGCGTACTTTGGTGCGAAAGACGCTGGAGCCGACGGCATGGGCTTCCTGCTCCACAACGACCCGTCCGGCGCCGACGCAGTTGGTTCGGGTGGTGGTTCGCACGGTCTTACCGGCATACGAAGCGGCTTGGGCGTCGAATTCGATACGCACAAAAACCCCGGAGCGGACATCAGCGCGGACCACACTAACTTCGTCGATACTGATGTTCCTTATGCGAGCCGTAATATCAGCCAACAAGTCTCGCTTGGTAATATCGAAGACAGTACTTGGCACAACGTAACAGTGGCATGGGACGCCGCTTCCGGTACGCTTAGATATTGGTTTGACGGCAAGCTCGCTGGCACCCTGCAAAATGACATCATAAACACATACCTGGGCGGCTCCTCAGCCGCCTATTTCGGCTTTACGGCGTCTACGGGCGGAGGATCTAATCTTCACCAGCTAAAAATTGTCTCGTTCGATGGCCAGCTTACGTCGGACCCGGCCGCAGGCGGAACTCTTGCCCCATCGGAACTCGGAAAACATCTCGTACTGATGGGCAGCGCGACGTTCACCGAAAGAACGGGCGTCATCACGCTCACGCCAAACGCCGCAAATAAACTTGGCAGCGCGACGCTGGATGATCGCGTAAACTTGCTTTTCAACTTCAAAATCAGCTTCCAGGTCAACCTTGGTTCCAGCGACGCAGGTGCGGATGGTTTAGGCTTTGTGCTGCATGACGATCCTCGCGGTGCAAGCGCGGTCGGCAATGGCGGCGGCGCGATTGGTTTGACGGGGATAGTCAACGGACTCGGAATTGAATTCGACACACACAAGAACGGGTCGACGGATATTGCCCCCGATCACACGAATTTTGTCGATACCGACGTAGCGGGCGCAGACCGGAACATCAGTAGTCCCGCATCGCTCGGGAACATCGAAGATGGCGCTTGGCACAGCGTCGTCGTTGACTGGAACGCCTCGACGCAGACGCTGCGATATTGGTTTGACGGCAAACTCGCCGGCACGCTTCAATCCGATATCGTGAATAACTACCTGGGCGGCTCAAGTCTCGCGAACCTTGGCTTCACCGGCGCCACTGGAGGGCGATCAAACCTGCAGCAGGTCAAGGTATTGTCACTTGATGGCGAATTCAGCTCTGCGCCTGCCAACGGCGTTGCGATTGATCCGGCGAAACTGGCCCAGATCATAAAGCTAAACGGCGACGCTCGATATGACCAAAGCACCAATATCGTGACCCTTACCCCCGACGCGCCGTCTAAACTCGGCGGCGTCACGATCCAGGACCGGGTCGATCTCGCTCACGACTTCACGTTAGTTTTCCAGCTCAACTTAGGCTCAAAGGACGCGGGAGCCGATGGCATGGCATTTGTCATGCACGCCGATCCGCGTGGCGCCGAAGCGATCGGCATCGGCGGGGGCGGTCTTGGCCTCACCGGAATTGCGTTCGGCCTCGGCATAGAATTCGATACGTGGAAGAATGCAACGATCGCAGGAGAAATCGCCACCGACCACACGAACTTTATCGATACGGAAGCCAACATAAACTTGCGCAACGAAAGCAAGCCCGTGTCACTCGGCAATATCGAGGACGGCGCTTGGCACAATGTTATCGTCGACTGGGATGCATCAGCTCAAAAGCTGCGCTACTGGTTCGACGGAAATCTTGTTGGTACGATGGAAAAGGATATCGTAGCAGCATACTTCGGAGGTTCGTCACTTGTCTATTTCGGGTTGACCGGAGCGACGGGCGGCGCATCAAACCTTCAGCAAGCGAAGCTAACCCATTTGGACGCCACTTTCGAATCCGGCGAGTCGTTCTCTACGACACTGGATCAACATGACCCCTTGATCGACTTGCATGGACTTCACATCTGAGTTCACGATCCGCCGCGCGCATTTTCTGCTACGCGACCGCCGCCCGCATCTGTTCGGAGCGGCGGCTTTCCTCCGAAATTTCATTCCGACAGCTCGTCTCGCACCGCACTTTCTCAAACTCGAGCACCCAGCTGGGCAAGTAGCTAAAGTCCGCAGCAGGACGATAGCTCTGCTCGCTCAGCATGGCGTGCAGTTCGCGCTTGAAGACGTCTGACTGCCAACTCCAAGACCATAGCCGCGCATCCGCAGCAACGTTACGCTGCATATCGCGCACCACGTGCGGCTCGCGGTCCAGCCAGCGCAAAATGTCAACCAGCCTCGCTTCATCAACGCGAACCTCGGGGAGCACATTGCGCCCGTACTCTGGTTCACCCGGACAGACAACGCCATGACGGCCTGGCATGAGCCACTGCTTCATCATGTAGCCGTCGGTAACAATAGCAGGCAACCCCAGCGACAAAGCCTCGATGATCGGCAGTCCCAACCCTTCGCGTTTCGAGGGCATGAGCAGCATGTCTTTGCCCCGATACGCGTCACAAATATTATTAATCGTACCCTCGCAGACATGAATGTTCGCGTTGCGACGGCAGATATCGACGTACTGCTCACCGAAATAATCGATCGAATTCTGGCTGTAGAAGTGCAGTTCAAGATTGCTCGCGGCTGCCCTGTCAAAGCAGCGCAGCACCAAGTCGCTGTTTTTGCGAACATTCAACCCGCCCCATCCCGCAATATGGACGAGATGCACCTTCCCATCGTCCGCGGAGCGCACGACTGGCTCCGCGCCGATATTGGCACCCCACGGCAACAGGAGCGATCTCGCATGCGGGTATCGGGGCGACAAACTCCTGTGCGCCTCGAAGGCATTGAACAAAAACGTGTCAAACACCGAATATCGCGGTAGCAACTCAGTGCGCATGATGTCGAGATTCTCGTAACAAATGACCTTGATCCCCGCAGCTTTGAGAGCGTCTACGCGCTTCCAATCCTTCGGGTGAACCTCCATCAGGATGAAGGCGTCTATCTCATTGTCACGGGCCCAGCGAACCGTGTCCTCCGGTGAGGGATCGTCGCCGGCGTCGAACACACGTGGATGCTGAATCGGACCGTCGTTCTGGAACTTCGCACTTTCCCAGCGCGCAAAAATAAATGTCCTGAAGCGCTCACCCTCAAGAGCGTCGGCCAGTTGCTTTGTGTGGAAAGAAATTCCTCGTGCATGCCAGATCGAACTAAAGGCGACATTGAAACGTCTCGCCGCGGCGGTGCTGACACTTCCGCTCTCGCCTCTTGGCCGCAGAACCGGCACATAGGCGGCAGTCGCTCCATCCTTCTCCTTGCCAGGCTTCCTGTATTCAACGACCTCGAAGCCGTCCTCGCGATAGATCTCCTCGTCGTCGGCGACCCGTTGCGCGCCCCAACGCTCAACGAACAGGTCACGGTTGCGCATGATGTGCTTACCGCGACCCTCAGTCTTCCCTTCCAAGTGATAGACCTCTGAGAAGGGAGTGTAGACGAGCCGCTTGCCCCGATGCCGGCGCATGCGGAAACACAGGTCCAGATCTTCGCAGCCGTTGATGTAGGTTGGATCAAAGCCACGCAATGCGATGAATTCGGTAGCCCGCATCGCCATGCACGCACCGGTGAGGCTCTGCAAAGAACGCATCTTGTTGACCGCCGCATGATCGCGCGCGAAGCCCCGATAAACGTGATAGGGGATGGACGCGCGCGAGTTGAAGACGATCCCGCAACATTGAATTGTATCGTCCTGGTAAAGCAGCTTAGGTCCAACGATTCCAACATCGCAATCGCGATCCAGCGGCTCGACCAGAGCGTCGAGCCATCCGTCCGTTACGATCGTGTCGTTATTGAGCAGAACGATCGTCGCGCCTCGCGAAGCGGCAACGCCAATATTGTTGCCAAGCGAGAACATCCGGTTCTGATCATTTCGGATGACCCGAAGATTTGGGTGGCCCTGTTGGAAGTCCGCCAGCAGGACTGGTGTCGAATCGGTGCTAGCATTGTCGACGACGATCACTTCGAAACGCCGAGACTGCGATTTGGAAAACAGTGATGCGAGGCAGTTTTTCGTGAGGTCACAGCCGTTATAGCAAAGTACGATAATGCTCACGAGGCTCGGATCACGCGCTCCCGCCTCGCGCTCAAGTGCGCCCCAGGCTATTTCCCGCTCACATGCCGAACTGTATTCACTCGCATCCCGCGGCATGTTCCGCGCACGAGATGCCGCCACCATCACGCGCTTCCAGTCCGGTCGAATTTCGGCGCGCTGATTTTCTGAATGCGTCTCCGCCGGATGCTTGGCCCGGATGTAGTCACCGACATCCGCGAGTTGTTCGACCGTATACTCGCTGTTGGTGATTCGCTCGCACCGGCTGCCATCATAGTAGATTGGGCCCAAAAACGGCGCATAGGACGTCTTCGCTTGCGCCGTGACCCGAAGAATATAGTCCCAGTCCACAAGACGACGGATGCTTTCGTCGAAACGGCAGTGCGGCATCACATCTCGACGGTGCGCAAAACAATTGAGATCAATATAATTTTGCCGCCAGCATTGTAGCCAGTCGAAATCTGAGCCACGGTAGAAAGCTAGTTCTCCACGGTCATCAACCGCAGAAAATCCGGAGTACGCAGCGTCTAATTTGCCACCGTGCATAAAAGCGACCATCGTCGCCAAGAATGTCGGGCGCCACTGATTATCACTGTCGAGGAAAAAGACGTATTCGCCTCGCGCGTGCCCGAGGCCGGTGTTGCGCGCCTTCGAGACGCCGAACCTCTCCCCACTAATTAGTTTGATACGTGGATCGACCTTTTGCAGGCCGGCGACGACCGATGACGTCTGGTCGGAGCTACCATCGTCAACGACAATGAGTTCCCAGTTGTCATGGGATTGCAGTTGTAAAGATTTAATCGCGCGGCCGATTTCTCCTTCGCGGTTCCTCACCGGCATAACGACAGACACAAAAACGCGATCAAAGTAACCCGGATTGTTCCTTTGTAGTGCTTCGAGCGCACCGAAAAACTGCGCTTCTCGCGAGGCGTCCCAAGACCTGAGCACTCTGGCGGGAGCTGCGTTAGCGCCCTGAGCAGTTACAATCTGAAATCTGAGAACCAGCCCGCCGAAACCTTCTTTGCGATAGACATCTATGAACTTGCCCAACAAGCATGCGAACCCGCAATCCCCTGCAAATTGGCGAACTACGAAACGTGTAATGCGGCGTACCTTTTGAAGAGTCCAAGCCGCCCGTCTAAGCGGCGCCGTCAGCCTCCATGACGTCGAGTTCTCGTAATTTACTCTCGTTGCAGCTGCTTTTTCTTGTGCGGCCTCAATTCGTGAGACGTTCGCTGCAAGCTCAGCCTGCAACCTCGACAGCCGCTCTAGCTGCGCGATAACCTGCAGTTCCTTGTCCTGCAATTTTGCCGAAAGAAGCCTAATGTCCGCATTCTTTCGGTCGAGTTCGCAGCGAAGCTCATGTATTTTGCCGTCCTCTGTGCCAACCGTACGGCACTCCGGCGTCGTAGGTCGCTCGGCGTAGTCAAATTGCGCGCCCATGATCCGTCGCTCGTCACTCAAAGAGTTGGAAGGGTTGACACGCAATTCGTACGCCGCTCGCGCATTGAGGAACTCAAGCGTCTCGGAGCGCGGCTTCCGCCTTGTCGAAATCCAACGTCGAGCAGGGCCGCCACGTTACGTAAGTTGATTCGCGGCTACGGCACCAGAAATTGAGAACGCAACAGTGAACAGCGTGCATAACCCAAAAAAATACTTGTGCTGTTACCGCCGAGCGGTTGGCGTACGCGCAAAGAGCGCTAACCATTCGTTCTAGATGTCTAGCTGTGCAAACCACTAGCGCCGGAGCGGAAGATGGCGTCGCTCCTGCAGGCCTGTCGCAGGAAATGAGAACGATCTGGTCTGCTTGGATGTTCCCAGTCCACAAAATACCGAGCGCAACGGCGCGCGGCCCGTTTTTATCACACTCCCACCAGCTTGGTTCGAACCCGACCGACCTGATCATCCACCGCCGCGCCGACGACGACCAGATATGCCGGAGCGTGTGTGTTTGCCAGCAAGCGTACCGTAACCACGACCAGAAGTGCCGCGGGCAGATCTATGGTTCCTGTCGAGAGCGAATAGCCGACATCCAGAA
>CADECN010000003.1:25232-37406 GCA_902825785.1 uncultured Hyphomicrobium sp.
TGTAATAAACGTTGTGCCGCTCCCCCAGAATATAGGGCAGGCATAGCGCGCTAAAATCGTCGGGCTCGAGTACGGTCAACGCTTGGCAATAGGCAATCTTGGCCAGCATCCGTCCAAAATCGCTTGGTGCATGCCGGAACCTGAGCGTCAACGGGCGAGCATATCGTCGGAGGAACTCTCCCCGACGCGCCTCGTCCTCCACGACAACCATCCCCCATGATGAGGAAGTATCGTCCGATTCCGGAACGCCACGCAGCAGCCCCGCCACGGCCATCCGGTAGAAAATAAACCCGCCGGAATAGTCGCCATCCGGCAATGCGACGGCGTCGCCGACCTCAAGCGAGCCCGCAGCCTCGGAGCGACGCTGCATCTTGCGGTGAGACCGGGACCCTAGTCCTCCGTGCGCTTCTCCCCACAAATCCCTGGCGATCTTGTTCTCGATCGTTTCCGTGATCTGCCGGCAAGCTTCGCAACTCGCCTGACGCAATACGACCTCACCACCGAGCGAGAACGGCACGACGTGTTCGTCCACCAATGCGTTATCGGCACGCCCACAAAAGATGCAACGGCCCCGCGAGGGATGGAACGTCGGCCCGTGCGTCATTGATTTGTGCTTTCAGAGCGTACCACGTTGGCGTGTCGCCCGGACACCAACGGCTGTGTGATTGGAGACAGGCGATAAGCCTACAGCATCCAATCTGTTCGCGAACACCAGTTTTTTAGTCCGCCCACTCCAGCGCATCCTGCGGACGTTGCAATCCGAGGTCACGGATGGCGACCGTCACCGACATGCCCAGATACGCATCACACCGGCCAGTATAGGTGCCTGACAACGGCAGCGCCTGGCGATGGTTGCGCGCGACCGCGATGCGAATGAGATCCCGGTTGCCAAAAATACCGTTCGTCGGATCCATTTCGATCCAACCGCAACCAGGTAGATAGACTTGGATCCAGGCGTGCGTAGCACCTCCTCCCAAATGCGGTTCGCGGTGGGGATTGTAGATATAGCCGCTGACGAAACGGGCCGCGAAGCCAAGTGTGCGCAAAGCTTCGATCATGAGCCAAGCGAAATCGCGACACGTTCCGGTACCAAGCGCAAGCGTCTGGGCTGGCTCCTGGGTGCCTGGCGCCGGCCGCCGTCGATACTCAAAGTTGCCTCGGATCGCACTCATCATGTCGACGAGGATTGAAAGCGTGTGACCGTCGCTGGCTGCGACGATGTCCTGCGCCCACGCGGCCAAGCGACCGTTGGGATCCATGCCATGGACCTGCGTCACAGGCGCGAGCTCATCAAACTCTTCGGGATCGTACAAAAATGGGTATCGCGTTGCGGCCTCGAGCAGAAGATCGGTCGGCTGCGGCGATTCATAATGGTAGATGCTGATCTCACTGACGAAACGCAGCGTGTCGGAAGCCACGTCGCCGAATTCGGCAAACGCGACCGAATTTCCGAAGACGTCGTAGACCCAGTGTACCCGTTGCGGCTGAGGCAAGATGGAGAGGCTCGTGTCCAGAAGCCTCAGGCTATGACTGTCCCGCGGCCGAAACATCATACGGTGACGGCCAAACGTAACCGGTTCGGCATAACGGTACTCCGTCGCATGGGTGACGGTGAGATGACGACTCATGGAGCACACTCCATCCTTTCGGCATTGCCACAGGCGCTAGACGCCAATGGCTTTCATCGTACGAAGGTTATGCGCGCGCTCCGGCGCATCAACCCAAACCTCCAGCGCATCGAATGTTACTTCACCCTGCGGCCAAGCAAAGGCAACATCTGCCGCATCTCGACCTGCGGCAATGCGAACCAATGCGTCGACGGAACTCATGCGCGTAGCGTCGAACGAAAACCATTCGCCGCGGTCAGGGCCGCGGAGATAGACCTGAAAAACCGCGTGAAAGTCCTGCGGCTGCATCCCATGCGCATACACGCCCGCGTAGCGAGCCGGGATACCTAGCGCGCGGCACAGCGAAATTCCCAGATGCGCAAAATCGCGGCACACGCCTTCGCGTGATTTGAACACGTCCGCGCCATTGCACCACGGCCCCGTGCTGCCGCTTTGGTAGCGGATATTACCGTGTATCCAATCGCAAATGGCCGTTACACGCCCATGTCCGCGCGGCACTGCGCCGAAGGTCTTGTGAGCGAACTCCGTGAATGTGTCGTACGGACAGTAGCGGCTGGGCGCGATATATTCGAGGTATGCAAGCGGCAAATTCTGGAAGTCGAACTCGCCGACCGACTTTGGATCGTACGCGCCAGCGCCCACATCGACAGTCGCCTCGTATCGAGCCTCGACCTGACCCGGCCCGAGCAGGCACCTCACCTTTCGCGTCAAGGTGACTGAATCGCAATAGACGTCATAACCGGAGCCGGTTTCGTTGCCAGGCAGGGTCAGACATTCACGCCTGACAACCTGACTGTCGGCCGTCGCGGCCTCGATCTGAAACACGAAATTCGTCGGAATCACCGTCGTGTAACGTAATCTGCATCCAACAGAAATCTGCATGCCTCTGCCCTCACCTCGCGTGAACGATCTCTAACTTCGAACCACCGAGCGAGTTGCAAACCAATTAGATGGATCGTTCGCGTTTACCGCATGGCAATCATATGCACAGCGCTAGGCGATGCAGTGCCCCGATGCAGTTTTGCGATTTCTTCCTGCAGCGCGCGGTCAGCGCCGCTCACCCTTTCGTGATGGCGAAGATGCTGAAGCCAGGACGCCTCTTGCCAGCATTCTATAAAACGTGTCGGCGAGGCAGCATCTTCCATGATCGACCAGCCAAAGGCGCCGTTCCGGCGACGGGCCTCAGCGAGGCGAGCCATCAGGTCTAAGAAGCGCTCCTTGTCTGCAACATCAATCTCGTAGGCGATCTGGATCGCAACGGGCCCGCGGTCGCCCGGCAGCTCGGTATTCACCATCGGCGCTGGCCAGTGGAGCGATGGCGTGAGATCGAGTGTTTCTCCCTGGTTTAGCTTCGCCCGGCTTGTCAGCGGAACAGCGATGACTGCGCCGGCTGCAGCCACAAGCAGCGTCATCGATATGCCGACATGCGAGGCAAGATTGCCCCAGGTGAGGCTGCCCACGGTCATGGAACCGAAGAACACCATCATGAAAATGGAAAGGCCACGGGCACGCACCCAATTGGGAAGTGCTACCTGGGCCGAGACGTTCAGAGTGGAAACCACGGCGATCCAGCACGCCCCGGCGAGCAACGTGGATACTCCAGCCAGATAGGCATTCGGGACGAGTGATATGAGTGCTAGAACTCCAGCGAGGCCAACGGTGGCTACTTTCACGGTCAGATCGGCGCCCAGCCGAGCCTTGATCTTCGGCAGTGCAACCGCACCGCCGACCGCTCCGGCGCCCAGACAGGTAAGCAAAACGCCATAGAGCGCCGCACCGCCTTCTAGCACCTGACGCGCGATCAGCGGCAGCAGAGACCAGAAGGCACTGGCGAACAGGAAGAAGGCCGCCGCGCGCAAAAGCGTGGCCTTGAGGGGCGCGCTATGAAGGGAATAGCGTACGCCTGCGATCATGGCGGGAACGATGGTTTCTGCCGGGAGTTTGCTCTCCTTGGCTTGAGGCGCCCTCCACCAAAGCAGCGCGGCGAGAATGCCGAGTACGCTGAGCGCGTTGATGGCGAACGGCACTGTCAGTCCGTAAGCAACGATCAGGAAGCCCGCGAGCGCAGGTCCGATAGCGCGACTGACGTTGATACCCATCGAGTTCAGCGCTACCGCCGACGTCAGTTCCGAGCGCGGTACGAGTTGGGGCACGACAGCCTGCCATGCTGGAGCCATGAAGGCGGCACCCGTTCCCATAACGAACGTGACGAGAAGCAGGATTGTTGGCGTGACGGCACCCAGGCTCACAAGAAGCGCCAGCAATGCTGCGACCGCACCCAACATGATGTTGACGGTGATCAGGAGCCGGCGGCGGTCGACGATGTCGGCGAGCGCGCCAGCGGGCAGCGCAAATAAGAACACTGGCAGTGTTGTGGCCGCCTGGACAGCTGCCACGACTGCCGGTGACGGCGAAAGCTCCGTCATGAGCCAGCCGGCTCCGACATCGTGCATCCATGTGCCGATGTTCGAGACAAGCGTGGCTGCCCACAGAACCGCGAAGGCAGAGTGCTTGAATGGATCCCATGCGCCTGCCTTGGCTTCGGGGGAGATGCTCTTCGTGTCGCTCACTTTTGTTCTCCCGAAACGATCGGCATGGCGTGAATTTCCGAGACGATCCTCACGGTGAGCCCTGGCACTAGAATGCCGTCGGGGTTTGGAAATTCAGCCCAGGTCGTGAGATCGCCGGTCTCACGGTCGATCTCAGCACTTTCGAATTTGGGCTTGCCATGATGCGCGTATGTCGTGCCGGAGGGCAGGATCAGTGTAAGCCTCACATTCTCGAACAACGCGCGCGGAGTCCTAGCCTGTGCTTTGTCGAGCGATCGCTGGCGATCTTCGTATGGCACCCGATAGCCAACCAGGATCGGATCGACCTGGACCACCTCGCCCAGGACGGTACCACCCTCAGCCTCGACAAACGCGCCTGGCGCGACCTTCGTCTTACCGAGCGTACCCGATATCGGCGCCCCGATACGCGTGCGTTCGAGCGCAAGTTCGGCACGAGCCAGAGCACTCTCCTGTCGAGCGACGACGGCGCGCGCCATCTCGACCTCGATCACGGATTGCGTTGCGCGGGCCTCGGCGCCGCTACCGCGCTCGGCGAGGCGGCCCTGACGAGATGCGACATCCTCCGCGAGGCGTAGACGCGCACGCGCCTCGTCGAGCTCGGCCTTTGCCGTTGCGACGTCGATCTTGAACGGCTCGGGATCGATCTCGAAAAGTACCTCACCCTTTTCGACGTGCTGACCCGCCACGACCAGCACTTTGCTCACAACGCCCGTTACCTGATTTGCGATCGCGACGCGTTCACGGGGTTCCACCACGCCGGTCAAGTTCAACGTCAACGGATCGGCTCCGTGAGCCGCCAGCGGAAGCAGAATTGCGACAGCAAATCCCACCGCACGCAAGGCCCGGGTCGGAATACGATTTGTGTCTAAGCCCATGATTACACCGCGAAGCAAGAGCAACCGAGGGCGCCCCAGAAGGATCCCTTGTCGGCAACCGGAATGGGCTTGGCCCAGGCGATGGCGTGGTCGTGGCCATGCACACCGCAATGATTTCCACATCCATCGTGGCAGGCGCGCGCGTACCGGATCTCGCCGCCCATGTCGACGCGCTTGGCGGGGCTCGGAGCTGCGTTCACCGGGCTCCACGACGGCGACGCGGGTGGCATGGGAGGAGAGAGATCCGCGTAGGCGCCTTCGCCATAGACGACGTTGCCGCCGACCATCGTCATCACCGAGTTGATGCGACGGATCTCTTGCGGCGGAACTGTCATGTAGTCGGCCGAAAGCACGGCGAGATCAGCGTACTTGCCGGGAGAGAGCGTACCCTTGACGTCACTTTCGCCTGAGAACCAGGCTGAGCCCGCGGTCCACAGCCGGAGCGCCGTCTCGCGGTCGAGCACATTCTCCTCGCCGTAGAGCGGGAGACCACCCACGGTCTGGCCGGTGGTAAGCCAGAACAGCGCGACCCACGGGTCGTACGAGGAAACACGGGTAGCGTCGGTGCCGGCGCCGACCGGAAGACCAGCTTTGAGCATCTTTGCTACGGGAGGTGTCTGGCGCGCCGCATCCGCACCGTAGCGGTGGACGAAATACTCGCCCTGGAACGCCATGCGGTGCTGGATCGCAATACCGCCACCGAGGGCTTTGATGCGATCAATGTTGCGATCGCTGATCGTTTCCGCGTGATCGATAATGAAGCGCGTCTCAAAAGGTGAGCGGCCATTGACGCGCTCGAATACGCTCAGGAAGCGATCGATAGACTCGTCGTACGTCGCGTGAATGCGAAATGGCCACTTGTTGGTGGCAAGCAGCTCCACGATAGGTTCGAGCTCGCTTTCCATGGTGGGCGCAAGGCCCGGACGCGGCTCAAGAAAGTTTTCGAAGTCGGCCGCCGACCATGTGAGGTTCTCGCCGCCTCCGTTCATGCGTAGAAAATTAGAGCCGGCACCCGGTTCTGTCATTGAGATCCAGCGTTCGTAATCGCTCTTCTCGGCGCCCGCTTTCTGGGCGAAGAGATTGTATGCGATACGCACGGTCAGCTCGCCCGCATCGTGCAGCTGCTGAATGACGCTGTAGTCGTCGGGATAGTTCTGACCGCCGCCGCCTGCGTCGATGACCGATGTGATGCCGAGCCGGTTCATCTCCCGCATGTAGTGGCGTGTGGAGTTGATCTGATCTTCGACTGGCAGCGCGGGACCCTTTGCCAGGGTAGAGTAGAGAATGAGCGCTGATGGCTTGGCGACAAGAAGACCAGTCGGGTTGCCGTTCGCGTCCTTTTCGATCACCCCGCCGGGAGGATTGGGTGTCGATTTGTCGAACCCAAGCGCGTTGAGCGCTGCCTGGTTGAGAAGGGCGCGGCCATAAAGATGAAGAATGAAGACGGGCGTATCCGGCGCGGCCTGGTTGATTTCGTCAAGCGTCGGCATCCGGCGCTCTGCGAACTGGAACTCGCTCCATCCACCGACGACCCGCACCCACTGCGGCGCAGGGGTGCGGTCCGCTTGCTCCTTCAAGAGACGCAGCGCGTCGGCAACGGAAGGCACGCCTTCCCACCGCAGTTCCAAGTTGAAATTCAAGCCGCCGCGAATGAGGTGCGTGTGGCTGTCATTGAGGCCAGGAATGACGCGGCGTCCGCCGAGGTCGATGATTTTCGTTGCGGCGCCAGCCGTCTTCATCACCTCTACCGTCGTGCCGATCGCGTGCACAAGGCCGTCTTTGATGGCGATTGCCTCGGCGTTTGGCGTCGTGGAATCGAGCGTCGTGATGCGCCCATTGCGAAGGATGAGACTTGGTGCGTCACGCATTGTCTGCCCCCAGGCTGTGGGTGATGTCATCGCACCCAATGCGCCGGCTGACGCAAGGCCATGAACGAATGTGCGGCGACGGATCGTCATTGCAAGCTCCTCATTTGTTGGAGGCGGCCGGCCCGATCGGGCCGGCGGATGCGTCCGTGCGAACCCTTAGCGGGCGGCAACCGGTGCGAGGCGCGCGCCGTGAGCGACGCGCTCGGGCGCCTTGTGAACCATGGTGTATGCGTAATCGATACCCATGCCGTAGGCGCCGGAGTGCTCCTTCACGATGGAAGTGACGGCGTCGTAAGTTTCGCGGCGCGCCCAGTCGCGCTGCCACTCAAGCAAGACCTGCTGCCACGTCACGGGCACGACGCCGGCCTGGACCATGCGCTGCATCGCGTAGTTGTGGGCATCGAGCGACGTTCCGCCCGAAGCGTCCGCGACCATATAGATCTCGTAGTCCTCGTCATGCATGGCCGAGAGCGCGAAGGTGGTGTTGCAAACCTCGGTCCACAGACCGGAGACGACGACCTTGCGGCGGCCGTTCTTCTTCAGGGCATCACGCACTTTCTGGTCATCCCAAGAGTTCATCGACGTGCGCTCGAGAATCGGCGCGTCCGGGAACACGGCCAGAAGCTCGGGATAGGTATGACCCGAGAATGACTCCGTCTCCACCGTAGTGATGACGGTCGGAATGTCGAAGGCCTTGGCGGCCTTGGCGAGACCGACAACGCTGTTCTTGAGAGCCTGGCGATCGATGGACTGAACGCCGAATGCCATCTGGGGCTGCTGGTCGATGAAGATGATCTGTGAATTTTGAGGCGTCAGGACTTCAAGCTTCTCTTTAGACATAAGCGTCATCTCCGAGGGGTTTGTGAACTCGCGTGGGGACATCATCGGCAAACGACAAAATTCTACAATTATATAAAATTAACACTCACTGTAGACAAATTTTCTACAATAGAATTCCGCTCGGTGCAGCGCTGTGATTGGCGAGAAAATACGTGTCGATCTGCCTGCTACGGATGAGTGCGTTGCTGGTTCCAATGGCGTGTCTGCCCAGCTGTCTCAGCGCCGGGAACACCGACAAGCGCCACGCTCGCGGTCAGAATCATCGAAGGCAAGCACCGCTTGGCCGAACCTCAGCGAGATCGCCTTGTGGGCAACGTCTGTTTGGCGAAGCGATCCAAGCAGTAGCCCAAGGATTTCTCGGGCACACGGAACGATGTCGCCTCTGAGAGCCCAACTCCGTTTCGACCGCGAGCCGCATGAGCCACGGGAAGAACGTAAGTATCGTACCCGGGCGGCCGTCCTCGTCGCCGAAATAGGTCTGCGAAAAAGCTGCGCGATGCGTCCTGCCGCCAATTTCTGGCGTTGACGAAAACATCTCAATCCATAGTTTGGGCGCACACTGCATCCAAAAAGGATACAAATGGACAAGTTCGACGCCATGGGCGCATTCGCGAAGGTCGTCGCAAGTGGAAGCTATGCAGAGGCCGGGCGGCGGCTCGGCCTTACCCGATCAGCGGTGAGCAAAGCCGTGCTGGAACTCGAGCACGACCTCGGAGTTCGGCTTCTCGACCGAACGACAAGGCGCGTTACGCCGACGGAAGCCGGTCTCGCCTACTACGAGCGATGCCTCGCCATCCTCGCGCAGGTAGAAGAGACAGAAGAGCAGGTGTCGCGTTTGCACGACGAGCCGAAAGGCGTGCTCAAGATCAACGCGCCGCTATCGTTCGGAACGCTTTATCTCGGCAAGTTGGTCGCCGAGTTCATGGCGCTTTACCGCGACCTCAAGGTGGAACTGTCGCTGACCGACCGCTACATCGACCCGCTGGAAGAAGGCGTCGACGTCACCGTGCGTATTGGGACGCTGAAGGACTCGAGCCTCATCGCCCGGCGCCTGTCGTCGACGCGCATGATGGTCGTGGCCTCGCCGGGCTATCTCAAGATCTATGGCACACCCAAGTCACCGGCCGATCTGGCGACGCATCGCTGCCTGACGTACGGACACACGACCTCAATGCAGAGGTGGTCTCTCGTCGAAAGCGGAAAGATGTCCACTAAGGGTGTCGGGAGTTGCTTGGCGTCAAACAACGGCGATGTCCTGCGTGATGCGGCCGTGGAAGGAATCGGCATTACTCTTCTGCCGGAATTCATCGTAGGTCCTGACATTGCCGCCGGCCGGCTTCGGTCGATCATGCCCAAGTGCGTTCCGGCCGATCTCGAGATCCACGCGCTTTACGCCCCCAACCGCTATCTCGCTGCGAAGACGCGCGTGTTCATAGATTTCCTCGCGCAGAAATTCGGCAAGAAGACGGATTGGACTGGACTCGCAAAAGGGCGCTCATAGCAACTGCCGGTTCGCCGCTGTCGGCTTTCCAAGAAGAACCGGACATCGCCACGCGCGCATTGGCGGCGACCTTGAGCGTTTCGCGCGAGGCTCCGAACGTGTGGTTGGGCGCGAGAAATGCCAAGAGCGCAGAGTGGTGTGCCGGGAAAGGCCGCTGCCCCAAGCAATAGCCCAATCCGTATGCATCTGCTCTGCACAGAATGCGAAGGACGTTTCGATAAAAACGGGGAAAATATTGTAATCCCTCGGTGCGCACTGTGCGCCGACAAGTTCGCTTTGCTGTCGGCAATGAAAATGGGCACGCAGACTGACATCAGCCGAGGGCGGGCAGACTGCGCCGCCCAACATTGATGTAGCCGCTTACCAATACGTTGCCGCGAGCATTTTTTGGCGGGGGTCGGTCGCGAAATGGCCCGCGCCCTGCTCATCATCGCGGAGTGTATCGCAAACCACCTCAGCGGCGACACGCTAACACCTAAGGCATTGAGAAAATTGGTCGGAGCGAGAGGATTTGAACCTCCGACCCCCAGTCCCCCAGGCTATTCAGATGCTTATTCAAGTTGCCTCATCTTGAATCGCAACTCGCGCGCAAGGTCCTTACGCTGAAGGCAATCTTCGCCGCACGTCGTCTCATGTGAGCGCACGTCGATGCGAGGGTCCAAATGCCTATAGCGAACCTACTCCGGTCTCGCAGTCTGTATGTACTCCGAGCCGCGAAGAAGATCCGAAAACTCGGGATCAGAACCATGGCGCGACTAAACGATCTCACGCTTCGCTCACTTCAACCGCGCAAGCATCAATATGTCGTCTTCGACGACTCGCTGCCGAACTTTGGCGTGCGCGTGGGCGCGACCGGCACGCTCAGCTTTTTCGTCATGTACTCTGTACACGGCCGTCGCCGGCGCGACACTTTGGGCCGATTTCCGGTCTTGGCACTCGCTGAAGCGCGCAAACTCGCGCGGGATAGGCTCGCTCGCATAATCGTCGAAGGCAAGAATCCGCACGTCACAACCGCTAAAACCTTTGGCGAAGCTGTCGACGATTTTTTCAAACTCTATTGCGAAACGCAGAATAAGCCGTCTACCGCCCAGGAAACTCAGCGCTTGATGCGGCGCGATTGGCTGCCTTTATTCTCTCGGCGACTGCTCGAAGACATACATCCCCGCGAGATCTCGCTCGAGATCGACCGCAAACGGCGCGACAGGCCGGAAGCCGCCAGGCACGCGTTCTCAGTTCTGAGAAAATTTTTCAACTGGGCTAAACAACACCGCTTGGTCAAACACTCGCCGTGTGACGGTCTACAATTTGGCTTTCGATCGAACCCTCGCACGAGAGTCTTGTCCGAAATTGAGTTGGTCAAAGTCTTTACCGCCGCCGATGACCTCGGATACCCTTACGCACCAATCGTGCATCTCTTGATGTTGACCGGACAGCGTCGTGGAGAGATCGCAAACCTACGATGGTCGCACATAAACGAAGCGGAGCGCACGGTCACATTGCCCCGACAGCTCACGAAAAACGGCAGGGAACACACGTTTCCTTACGGACCTTTGGCAGCAAAAGTCATAGCCGCGATACCTCAGCAAGGCGACATGTTGTTTCCCGCTCGGGGTTGCGATGACCGGCCCTACAGCGGTTGGAGCAAAACAAAAATAGTTCTGGACGATCGTTGCCGGGTGCATTTCACACTGCACGACCTGCGTCGAACGTGGGCGACTTATGTCGCCGAACTCGGTGTGCATCCCTGGGTAATCGAGGCGCAACTCAACCACGTGTCGGGCGTGGTCTCGGGAATTGCGGCCGTATATAACCGGGACAAATACCTAAATGAGACCCGAGAAGCGGTAGAGAAGTTCGAAATCAAGCTGGCGGCGCTCCTCGAAAAGTCGTTAAACCGCAAACTTCGATCGACTTTGGCGGCTGATACATTGCCCTCAGCAGCAAAAGCCACGTCTACGCATTCGTAATGTGCTGCTGAGGCGATCGCGGCCTTGCAGAGAACGGCCAATAGCCACCATTCGCCCTTGCGCTATCGGCACTTCAGCGCGGGCACTCTACACGTCTGGTAACGGAAGACGTTCGGTCGTTGCCGCGTCATCGCCATCGGCAGCAGAGGAAGGGCCATTGCTATCGGATTGACGGCAACCGGGATTTGAGAAGTTCGTTCGAGGTCGACGTGCTCATCATGGTGCTGTTGGGCGCGTCCGATGCTAAGACCGCAATCAAACGCCAACGCGGTAGCCAGGGATATCAGATGGCCAAAGCACCTAAGAAGAACGGTCGCGTCAATCCGGCCAAGCCCTTCCCTGACGCGCCCGGCGCCTTACATCAGGACGACAAGTGGCTTTGGATACCGCTTCGCCAGGAGTGGCGTGACATCTCCGCGAAGCCGGAAGAGGTCGTTCGCCAGCATTACATTCGTCATCTCGTCGAGAACTACGGCTACTCGCTCGATCTAATGGACCAAGAGCGGCGCACTCAGCACGGTCACAGGAGTCCCCGCGCCGACGTCGTCATTTGGGAGACACTCGAAAAGAAGGCGAGGAACGCAACGCCTATACTTGTCATTGAGTGCAAGTCGGACAGCATCGACATCAACATCAAGGACTTCTATCAGGGTGAGAGCTACACTCGAGCGTCCGGCTGTGAGTTCTTCATCGCGCACAACACGCGGTTCACCGGAATTTTCAAGCTCGTGCGCGGTTTGCCGGGTGACTTCGTGCCGATCAACGAAATGCCCAAGGCGTCGGATTGGGGAGATGCCAAGCGCATTGAGGAAATCAAGAGCAAGCTCAGAGCCTTCAATCGAAAGGAGTTTCAGGACCTCCTTTTCAAGTGCCACTCTATACTGCGCGATGTCCACAAGATGGAACCAGGACGCGCGTTCGATAC
>CADECN010000004.1:0-16189 GCA_902825785.1 uncultured Hyphomicrobium sp.
GGTCCCAACCCTCCCAGTAGTTCTGAAAGATTCAACTTATGAATTCGCCTACCGTAAGTGCGGCGATGGCCCCGGCTATGAAGCCGAGTACGATCCCCTTCAAGCCTTCCATGTGCTTCTCCCTTCGTGCATCCCCGACGCTCGGCATGCTCTCACAACGCATGCTCAGATTGTAGGCTTCGTGCAGCCAGCCCCCGCCAACCGTCGCACTCTTTCACAGTTTGCCGCCTGATGCGCCCCGACGCCGCAGCAAACGACAACAAAGAAGCTGTGCCACATTCCTGCCCAACTGGTCCACCCTACGTGCTGCACCGCACAAGGGGGCTTGCCGGGATTTAGAGTTTCGGGCCCCAGGCTCGCTGATCAGCTCTCGCTGCGCGGGCAGGCGGCACATGGGGCTGCTGGCGCTCGCGGCCGCCCTACAGACACCGGTCCTCTCAGAGGCATTCCGCCTCCATTGTCCACCTCGGTCCAAGATCGACGGACACTCCCGAGGGGAACGGATTCATCCAAATCCAAACACTGAATTGAGGAGTTCCCATGCGTAGGGGATCGATGTTTGTTGCGCTGTGCGCGATGCTGGCGCTGTTCGCACCAGCGGTGGCGGAAGCCAAGTCTTATCAAGGCGATGGCGTTAGAATGAAGCATCGCGCCGTCACCAGTCGCAAACACAAGGGTGGTGGCACGGCGACCGGATGCCTGACGTCGGAGGCCAGAAGTCTTCTGGGTCGCATTCGCTCCCGCTTCGGCAATGTGCAGGTAATTTCGACTTGCAGACCCGGCGCCCGCATCGCCACCACCGGCCGCCGCTCCAAGCACGCCACGGGGCAGGCCGTCGATTTCCGTGTTCCCGGCCGTAAGGCAGAGGTCGTGCGCTGGCTGATCGCCAACCATCGTTCCGGCGGGACAATGACCTACCGCGATATGGATCACATCCACGTCGACGTCGGCTCTCGCTTCGTGGCGCTCAACCGGCCGAGCGGCAAGCGCGGGTAAGGATGCGGGCGGCGCAGTGATCGCACTCCGCCGCCCGCAACCCAACCGAGCGTTCGAGTCGCTCGCGCTGTCACGAGGTTGTCATGGCCGCAGCCCCGCCCAAGATGTGAAACAGGCGCTGTTTCAACGGCTTGTGGCGAAGACCAGAGGCGGCACGAGACCTGCGACGATCTTGCCTTTCCGTGGCAACCAAGGCATATAGTGGCGATCGAACACGCCTTGGCTAACTCTAAGACAGCGCTCCCGCCTGCCCTAAGACGTCTCCATCGCGCGATTTGATGAGCCTCCGGTAATTCTACCGGGGGACGCCTATTGGCTCTGGAGGCAAATGGAATGTCTAACGGCACTGTGAAGTGGTTTAATGGTCAGAAGGGTTACGGGTTCATTCAGCCGGAAGAAGGTGGAAACGACGTATTCGTTCACATCTCGGCTGTTGAGCGCGCGGGCCTTCAGTCTCTCCGCGAGGGACAGAAGATCTACTTCGAGACCGAGCGCGGACGGAACGGCAAGATTGCTGCCGTGAACCTGCGTCCTCTCTAAGGACCACGACACGACTACCGAATATGCGGGGAGCAGCTGGTCTGCTCCCCGCTTTTCATATCGAAAAACAAATCCGCTCGGCCAATGCGAACGAAAGCGTTGTGAGAATAAAGTGAGCGGAACCGCAACAGGAGATCGAATGGCAAAAGAAGAAGAACTCGAATTCGAAGGCGTGGTGGACGAGGTCCTGCCGGATGCCCGATGCCGTGTGAAACTCGACAACGGTCACTCTGTCGTGGCCTACACGTCGGGACGGATGAAGAAGAACCGCATTCGCATTCTGGCGGGCGATCGCGTGACGATCACCATGACGCCATATGACTTGACGAAGGGCCGCATTACCTTCCGTCACAAAGACGTCCGTCCGGGCCAGGGACCCGGTGACAGCGGCCAGCGCCCCGGCGGGCAACGGCGCGGGGCGCGCTAAGCGCGGTCCAATCGTCGCATAAAAACGATTGCAAAGCGTCGCGGGTGATGCGGCAGAACGCTTTGCCGCACACGCGCAGCGCGTCGGACACCGGACTTCTCACCGAGCATTTTAGCTTGGAAAGCTCCACTCTGTGTACGGACACAGGGTCGAATCGGATTAACTCCAAACCATCGCACCGCAACAGCAAGTTGTATCCGACATGTATCTGTGGGTGTGTTTCTTGTGCACGCAGTAGGCCTATCGTTAGGCAGTGTCACGATTAACGATTGTGGTGATGATGAAGCAAAGATACTCTCGCGATGCAGCATCAACCGCTGCAAAGGCGAGAAAAAGGGTGACAAGCCGAAAAACGGCGACAGCTCGGGGGTTCGCGATATGAACTACTACGCGTACGAAATGGCTCACGCGTTCATGTCGCCAGTGCGCTTCGGCGTACAAGCCTTGCGACACATGCTTGATTGGCCACTGAATCCTGTTTCTCACACCACGGCCGGCAAGAACATGATTGCGGCCTGCGAAGTGTTCGAGAACATCACGCGGCGCTACGGCAAGCCCGAGTTCGGCATCAAATCGACACGCATTGCGGGACTGACAGTCGACATTCACGAGGAAGTCGTCCTCGCCAAGCCATTCTGCAATCTCATTCGCTTCGGCCGTGACGAAAGCTCAGCCGGGCGTCGTTACGATCCAAAGGTCTTGATCGTTGCGCCGATGTCGGGTCACTACGCGACGCTGCTGCGCGGCACCGTCGAGGCGATGCTGCCCGAGCACGACGTTTACATCACGGACTGGGCCGATGCGCGCAACGTACCGCTCGCTGCCGGCCGCTTCGATTTCGACGACTTCGTCGACTATCTGACCGATTTCATCCGCTTCATCGGCACCAACACACATCTGATCGCTGTCTGTCAGCCGGCCGTACCGGCGCTCGTTGCAACAGCTGTCATGGCCGCCCGCAACGAAGAATGTCAGCCCGCCTCGCTCGTATTGATGGGCGGACCGATCGACACGCGGCGCAACCCGACGAAGGTCAACGATCTCGCTGAGAAAAAGCCGATAGATTGGTTCGAGCGCAATGTCGTCTCGACCGTACCCTTCCCGCACGCAGGCTTCATGCGGCCGGTCTATCCTGGATTCATGCAGCTTACAGGCTTCATGACGATGAACCTCGAGCGCCACATGAACGCTCACGTCGACCTGTTCAACAACCTCGTCAAGGGCGACTGCGACAGCGTCAAGCAGCACCAGGAATTCTACGAGGAGTATCTCGCGGTCATGGACCTGACCGCCGAGTTCTATTTGCAGACGATCCGCACGGTCTTTCAAGATCACCTGCTCCCCGACCGAAAGCTGATGCACCGCGATGAGCACGTTGATTGCTCAGCCATCACGAAGACGGCGCTGATGACCGTTGAGGGCGAACGCGACGACATTTGCGGACTTGGCCAGACCGAAGCCGCCCACGATCTCTGCACGAACATTCCGAAGGATGAAAAAGTCCATTACGTACAGCCGGGCGTTGGCCATTACGGTGTATTCAATGGCACCCGCTGGCGCACCGAGATTCAACCGCGCATCCGCGAGTTCATTCGGACGGTAAACTACAAGCGACTGACGGGCGAGAACACGCGCATGCCGCAGCCCTATCGTGTGATGAAGGACACGCCGGACGTCGCGCCCGACTGGCGTAAGCCGAATACGAAGTCCGCCCTAAACGGTGTAAACGGCAAGCACCCCCCGGCATCCGCGGGGGAATAGCGCGGCACACTCGGAATCCAGCTTGACGCGCCATCCGGCGGATGACCGAATGCCGTCATCATGACGCCTCCTGACGACATCGAAATGATGATCCGCATGACAAGTGCGCTTGCGTGCGGTGCCGCCATCGGCTTGGAGCGCGACTGGCGTCGCCTGCCAACCGGCTACAGGACGCTGGCGCTCGTTTGTCTCGGGTCCTGTGTTGCCGTAATCGCCGCCTTGAAGGCCGGCGATTCCGACGGCTTCAGTCGAGTCGCCCAAGGCGTGGTGACCGGCATCGGCTTCCTGGGGGGAGGCGTCATTCTCCAGAAAGGAAATATTCGCGACGTTAAAGGCCTGACGACCGCCGCCGCCATCTGGCTAACCGCCGGCATTGGCCTGCTGTGCGGCATCGGCGAACTGAAGATGGCGTTGTTCGCGACAGCCCTGGCAGTCGTAGTGCTGATGCTGAACCGCATATTCCCGCCCGATAAGCAACCGAACGATCACGACGACAATGACGGCGATGCGAAATCGTCGGCCTGACGGCGCGACAAGGCGGTGATGCGGATTGATCGACCGGTGTATTCCCGCCTCACTTGACGCCTGCTCCAAGGCGGCGCGAGATTAGCCTCACATTTTTATAGGCATTTTGTTTCTTGCGTTGTGCGGGGGCGCGTCCATGCTGGCGGGTATCAATCCTGAGCAGATTTTGCCGACTCTTGAAGCGGCAGGTTTTCTAGCCATCCTCGTCGGACTTTGGGCCACGATGCGCCCATCGATGGTTCGCGACTACGACAACAGAAAGCTTCCGCCCAATCCCACCGCACGCATACTGTTCGTGGGCCTGCTCCTTTTCGTCTACGTCGTGTTCGTAATTGCTTTTCATTCGTTCAAGTCCTTGGCCGCCGACGTCGGCTCCAACCTTCCGGTTGTCGGCAGCCTGTTGAACGCATTCAAGGACCAGGCGCCGCTGCTCGCCGCGTTCACGCTCGGCGGCCTGCTTCAGCTCAGTCTCTTTCGGGACCTGGAACGTTCGCTGCTTGTGTGGCTCCATAGCGCCGGCCACCTGCATCAGGATAGCGTCGCTCTATCGACCCATCTCACGCGCTGCGAATTCGTCCCTTCGGAAGACGAGAAACGGCTGAACCGGGAACTGGCGCGCCGCTTCGGCGTACACGTGACAAGCGACTTCGACGGCGTCGGCGTGGTCACGTTTCAGAACTGGCGCAAAGTCGCCTCTCTCCTGCGCACCGTGCGCTCGTGGAATCCGGATGACAGCGACACGCTCAGTCCGGAGGACCGCCGCCTTCTGACCGAGCTTGAAACGGCCCACGAGCGCAAGACCCATCTTGCGATGACAATTGTGAAGCTCGTCGAGAAAGCAGAGCGCGGCGACCCTTCCGCCAAGTCGCTTTCCGACTTGATGAGGGCGCTCGCCAGCTCACGCTATGCGGACGAGGAAAGCTTCCAAGCCATCGAAGCGAACGTGCGCAAGATCCTTGCGACCTCGCCCGGCGCCGACGCTTCGCGGCCGTTGCGTCTGACCGGCGAAGAATTCAGCACCTACCTTGCTCAGATCGAAGGCTATTTCCAAGTCGAGTACGACATCCTTTTGCAAGAGATCGCCGAACTGGCCGGCCGTTCGGTCGTACTCTCGGGTGAAGCAGCGGCGGACCGGCTCGAGTCACTGCGCGAACTCGGCTTCGGCGGCCTTGGAAAGATCGAACCTATCAATTTCAACCGTTTCATCTGGATCTTCCTGCTCGTATCCGTAGGCGGATTCCTGATCATGTTCATCGGCACACAATCGGGCCGCGACACCAATGCGCCACCTGTCGAAATGCTGGCGCGGTTCGCATTCGTGATGGCACTAGCATCCCTCGTTGGCGCCTTTGCCGGATCCAAGAGATCCTATGCCAGCACGGCCCAGACGCCCTGGGGCGCCTATATTCTGGCCGGCTTGATCGCGGTCGTGATCCACATCGCGGTCAACGTTCTGGTCGACTTCGCCAAGCAGCCGACATTGATGCTGGCTGGTGGTACCGAGGCGGCGACAACAGCGTCCGCTTCACCGCAGGATGCAACCGCAAACGCTCCCGCTCAGCAGGCCGCCCCTTCGAGCCCCGCGCAGGCAACACCGTTACCAATTCGCAGACGCCTGCCGTGGAGCATGTTGCCGTTCTTCCTTGTGCTCGGAATTTGCCGCCTCGCCCGGCTGCAGGAATGGCCAATCACCAACCGCCAGGATGTCGTCGGCGCATTGACGGAACGCTTTATCGACGGCGTCGTGCTCGCAGCGACGATGATGATGGCATTCTACCTCGCCATCGCGACCCACTTGGCGTTCGGCATGGAATTGCCCAAACCTCTGAAAGACTCGCTTGATACCAACGGCCTTTTCGGAGTGGCGTTCTCCTCGCCGCTTCTTCTTTTCGGTTTCCTGATCGGCTTCTTCGTGGTGCGCGATGTACGGCGCGCGGCACATGCACGCATCATCGATCCTAAGGCGCGTCGCGCACTTCAGGATGTCTTGGCGCCGAACGCCAAGACCAAGGCACTGCCGGCCCCGGCATAGGAAGCGGCGCCGCTCAGTGCGCCTCGTCCCAGTTGCCGGCGGCCTTGGCGTCGACGTGAATGGGTACCGAAAATTGCACGGCTGGCTCGGCCGCCGTTTCCATGACGTGCCGTGCTGTTCTAACTAAACCCTCTGCCTCCGAATCCTTCACTTCGAAGACGAGTTCGTCGTGCACCTGCAGCAACATGCGCGCGCTCGAAAGCTTCGCGCCGTCGATCGCCGCCGGCATACGGATCATCGCTCGACGAATGATGTCGGCGGCCGAACCTTGGATTGGCGCATTGATAGCGGCCCGCTCCAGAAATCCGCGCATCGATGGGTTCTTGGTGTTGATCTCCGGATAGTGGATGCGACGGCCGAAGATCGTCTCGACGAAACCGTGCTCGTGCGCGGTTTTCTTGGTCGCGTCCATATAGTTGCGGATGCCGGGAAAGCGGTGGAAATAGGTTTTGATGTAGTCGCCCGCCTCTTCGCGCGAAATGCCGAGCTGGTTCGCAAGTCCGAAAGCCGAAATCCCGTAGATGATGCCGAAGTTGATCGCCTTCGCCCGTCGCCGAACTTCGCTCGGCATATCCTTGATCGGCACGCCGAACATCTCCGACGCGGTCATGGCGTGAATATCGAGCCCATCGGCGAACGCCGTCTTGAGCTGGGGAATGTCGGCGACATGCGCGAGCACCCGAAGTTCGATCTGCGAATAGTCGGCTGAAACGAGCTTCATGCCCTTGTCCGCGATGAAAGCCGTGCGAATCTCGCGGCCCTCTTTCGTTCGGATCGGAATGTTCTGCAGGTTTGGGTCATACGAGGCCAGCCGCCCCGTCGTCGTCGACGCAAGCGCGTAGCTCGTGTGAATGCGGCCCGTGACGGGATCGATGAAGTTCGGCAGCGCATCGGTGTAGGTTGATTGCAGCTTCGTCAACTGCCGCCATTCGAGCATCGTATTGATCAGCTTGCGCGCACCCTCGGGCAGATCCTCGTTGGCGGCAAGATCATCGAGCAGGCCGGCGCGCGTTTCCCACTGGCCCGACTTTGTCCTCTTGCCACCGGGCAACTTGAGCGAGTCGAACAGAAACTCGCCCAACTGGCGCGGCGAACCCAAATTGAATTTGTGGCCAGCGAGCGTATAGACCTCCTCCTCAAGGCGCGTCGCCCGCTGCGAGAACGTGCTTGATAAGCGCGACAAGATCGCCGGATCGACCTTGATCCCCGTCCTCTCCATGTCGGCCAACACCTGGACGAGCGGCCGCTCCAACGTCTCATAGACGGTCGTCACGCGCTCTGCCGGCAGGCGCGGCTTGAGCTTGAGCCAGAGGCGCAGCGTGACGTCGGCGTCTTCCGCTGCATACTCGGTCGCTTTCGGGATCGGCACCAGAGCGAACGTTTTTTCTGACTTCTTCTGTCCGGGCGCGAAATCTATGACGCTCGAAAATGGTATGGGCGTATGCCCGAGATGGCGCTCCGACAGCTCATCCATTCCGTTGTTGCCGCGCCCGGCGTCGAGCGCGTACGACAGCAACATCGTATCGTCGATGGGCGTCATAGCAACGCCGTGACGCGCCATCACCAGAAGATCGTATTTGATGTTCTGGCCGATTTTGACGACGCTTGGATCTTCAAGAAGTTCGCGAATAAGCGCGATGCCTTCTGCCAGAGGAATCTGGTTCTGAGCCAGTCCGCCACCGCCGAACAGGTCGTTTGCGCCATCGCGATGCTGCAGCGGAACGTAGCACGCTTCGCCGGGCGCCACGGCAAGCGAGAAGCCGACAATCTCGGCGCGGTGCGGGTCTGTCGAGGTAGACTCGGTATCGAACGCCACGCGTCCCGCGCCACGTGCCGCTTCAATCCATTGCGAAAGGCGCGCCGCCGTGGTGACGGTTTCGTATTTGGACCGATCGAAGGAAATTTTCGCAAGCGCGTGGGTCGAGAACGCGACTGCCGCCTGAGGCGAACCGGCGCCCGTTGCAGGCTCGGAGCGCGGAGCGCCGCCTGAACCCCCGTCAGCCTTTCTAGGCACGGTCGCACCGACGGACTTTTCAAGCGGCGGCGGCGTCTCGACCTTCAGAGCTTCGGCAATTCGTTTTGTCAGCGTGTTGAATTCCATCTCGCGCAGAAACGCGAGTAGGTCTGTGGGCTGCGGATCGCGAACCCCGATAGCTTCGATACCGATTTCGAGCGGCACATCGTCCTTGAGCTTTACAAGCTCGCGCGACACGCGCGCCTGATCGGCATAGGTCGTCAGATTCTCCCGCCGCTTCGGCTGCTTGATTTCACTTGCACTGGCAAGCAGCGTTTCGAGATCGCCGTAGACGTTGATAAGCTCGGCGGCCGTCTTGATGCCGATACCGGGCACGCCCGGAACGTTGTCGATGGAATCGCCCGCAAGCGACTGCACGTCGACGACTTTTTCCGGCGGAACGCCGAATTTCTCGATCACCTCATCGCGCCCGATGCGCTTCGCCTTCATCCCGTCGAACATCACCACGCCCGGCCGAACGAGCTGCATCAGATCCTTGTCCGACGATACGACCGTAACGTCGCCGCCGGCATCGACCGCAGCCTTGGCATAGGTTGCAATGAGATCGTCCGCCTCGAACCCGTCGAGTTCGATACAGGCGACGTTGAAGGCCTTAACGGCATCGCGGATCAGCGGAAACTGGGGCACGAGTTCTTCAGGCGGTGGCGGCCGGTGCGCCTTGTAGTCGGTGTAAATCTCATTGCGGAACGTCTCCCGCCCCGCATCGAAGATCACCGCAATATGGGTCGGTGCCTCGGACGCCTTCGTCTCGCGCAGTAGCTTCCACATCATCGCGCAAAAGCCGTGGACCGCGCCGACTGGGAGCCCGTCGGAGGGCCGGGTCAGAGGTGGCAAGGCGTGAAAGGCGCGAAAAATGTATCCCGAACCGTCGATCAGATAGACGTGACTTCCCTTAGCGATGGGAAGCATTTCTCCAGCCGGAACGGTCGATGCCGAGGAGGGTCCCTCGGGCTTTAATTGCTTGCTCGCTTTGGCCATGGCAGCGCAATATAGGCACCGCCGCGCCAAAGGCGAGAGCAACCTTACCGGCCGCCCGATACCCTGCCCACCCGACAAAGAAACGAAGGCTTGACGCCAAGTGTTGCCCGGATTCATTGACAGGCCGCCCCCCCGCATGGCTCATTCCCAACCGCGTGCCGGAGGGGGATTTCCGGCAATGCACATCATGTCTCGGGAGGGAGTAGTCAAAATGCGTCTTGTCACCAAGCTTGCCTGTCTGCCGTTGGCCGTTGGCGCCGTCGCTCTAATGGTAACGACGGCATCCGAAGCCGCGCCGCGTTGCCGAAACGCAATCAGCGGAAACGCCGCCTCTCTCGGCTTCCTCGGCCTAGGAAGCCAGACGGCGCGTGCTGCTGCTCAATCCGATTGGCAATCGAAGGCAGCATCGGCATACGGTTCCCGGTACGCGAACTTCAACCGCGCGAGCTGGGTGCGCTGGAGCTGCAAACCCGGCTTCATCCTGCCCGCGACCTGCGTCGTCGTCGCACGCCCCTGCCGCTACTAGTCCGCTTGCTTGCCGTGTCCCGGACGGGTCCGCCATACTCAACAGCAAATTTTGGAGAACTGTCATGCGTCGTCTCTTCAATTTCGGAATAACAATCGCCGCCGCCTTCGCGCTGATGGTCGTTTCGAACGCGCCCTCACAGGCTGCGCCCCGTTGCTACTCGACTGTGCAAGGCAACGCCTCCGGCCTCGGTCTCTTCGGTGTCGGCAGCGAAAAAGCGCGCGCCGCCGCAATCCGCAACTGGCAGAACACCGTTGCCCGGCAATATGCCTGGCGCTACGCCCGATTTGGGCAAGCCCGTGAAGTGGTGTGGGACTGCGTGCAGGGCGTCATCCTGCCGACACTGTGTGTCGTCGGCGCCCGGCCCTGCCGTTACTGAGCCCAGGGCCGAAATCGAGTTTATACGACAATGGCGGGGTCAGCCCCGCCATTTCTTTGCCCGCCGCCATTTGCCGGCCCCCGCCGAATACGCTATCAGATCATCCGCCACGCACCCGTAGCTCAGCTGGATAGAGTGCTGCCCTCCGAAGGCAGAGGTCGCAGGTTCGAATCCTGCCGGGTGCGCCAAATTTCGACCACTCCAGAACAAAGCTGGGCACCGGACACACCTGACCTTCTCGGAACCGCAGTGTGTTCTTCGCCCCTGGTCTGCTAATCTTATGCAGTAGGCGCTTGCGAACCCTGGCTGCCACCACAGCTGCGCGACGTTGCGGCTGCTAGACGTCTGGAGCTCCGAGTATGCCTAAGGTCAACTTCGCCAATTCCAACAACAAAACGATCACGATATCGGCCGTGATCAACTTCCCGCCCGGCTTCGACGAAAAGAAGACATATCCGGCGATCGTCGTTTCGCATCCAGGCGGCGGCGTGAAGGAGCAGACGGCCGGAACCTACGCCAAGAAGCTCGCCGAACACGGCTTCGTCACCATTGCCTACGACGCGTCTTATCAGGGCGAAAGCACCGGCGAGCCGCGCCAGTTGGAAAATCCTCACGTCCGCACCGAGGATGTGAGCGCCGTTGTCGACTATCTGATGACTCTGCCCTACGTCGACCGCGAGCGCATCGCCGGAATGGGGATCTGCGCCGGGGCGGGTTACACGGTCAACGCCGCCATCAACGATCCGCGGATCAAGGCCGTCGGCACGGTCAGCATGGTCAACATCGGCCAGATGTTCCGCAACGGCTTCACCGGCGAGATCAAGTCGGCGGACGCCGCGCCGGCACTCCTCGGCGGCGCCAATGCGCGCACGGCCGAAGCCAATGGCGGCAACATCAACAAGATGCCTCTGGCGCCGATGCGCAGAGAAGATGCACCGAACGCCGACCTGGAAGAAGCCTGGGAATACTATCACACGCCGCGCGCGCAGCACCCGACGGCCCCTGGCTGGGCGACGGCGCGCAGCCTGAGCCAGATTATCCCCTACGACGCCTTCACCAACGCCGACGCGTTCCTGACGCAGCCGCTGCTGATGGTGGCCGGCGACAGTGCCGGCAGCAAGTGGATGAGCGACGATCTGCTGAAACGGGCGGCCAGCAAGGACAAGCAGCTCTACGTGGTAAAGGGTTCGAACCACATGAAGCTGTACGATGTCGCCCAGTATGTCGATGAGGCGGTGTCAGTGCTGCTGCCGTTCTTCTCCAAATGTCTAGTCGATAAGCCCGCTTCAAATAGCGCAGCAGCAGAATAGCCCGCTCGTCGAGAACCAATATAGCCGCGGCAATGACATAGCGGTTCTCAGTTTCATCCTTCCGGGCGCGCCAGCGGTCCTTTGGGCCGCAGAATATCATCATGAAAATTTTGTTCAGGGCGAATGTTGAAGGTCGGGCTATGGGCCACAACCAGAGCAACGCATCGGCGTGCGGGTGCTTGGCTGCTGCTCCCAATTCCCACCAACCCAACTGCCGCGCTGATGATCGATCAGACCGGCGCTCGACGATGGATGATCGAGAGCACGCAGCATGAAGGCGGCCGTCTGCAAGGCCTACGGCGGGCCGGATGTGGTGCAACTTCTCGACGTTCCTGATCCCGTCGCGAAACCGGACGAGGTGCTCATCCGTGTCGTCGCGACCACCGTTTCTTCCGGCGATGCGCGTGTGCGCGGTGCAAGGTTCCCGTCAGGGTTCTCGCTGTTGGCACGCTTGTTCCTTGGCCTGACCGGGCCGCGCAATCAGATCCTCGGCACGGAGCTCTCAGGCGTCGTCGAGGCGGTTGGCGCCAATGTCACGCGATATCGCCCGGGCGATCAGGTGTTCGCCTTCAGCGGCGCGGGGATGGGATGCCATGCGGAACTCAAGGTCATGCCCGAGGACGGCGTAATGGCGTTGATGCCAGCCGGTGTCACATTCGAGGAGGCCGCCGCGATCTCGTTCGGCGGCACAACAGCGCTTCATTTTCTGCGCGACATCGGCAAGTTGCAGCGGGGTGAACGCGTTCTGGTCAACGGTGCGTCCGGCGCGGTCGGCTCGGCGGCCGTGCAGTTGGCCCGGCATTTCGGCGCGCACGTCACCGGCGTTTGCTCGTCCGCCAATACAGATCTCGTCCGCGCCATCGGCGCGGATGCGGTGATCGACTACAAGGCGGCGGACTTTGCGAGAAGTGGCACGCGTTGGGACATCATCCTCGACGCGGTCGGCAACGTGTCCTTCGTGCACTGCCGAAACGCACTCAACAAAAATGGCCGGTTGTTGCTGGCGGTCGGCGGGCTTGGCGACCTGCTCAAGGCGCCGTTCCAATCCATGACGAGCGGATTGAAGGTGGCCGGCGGTCCTGCGCCGGAGCGGGTCGCGGACATCGTCGAGCTAAAGAGCCTGTGCGAGATAGGTGCTTACAACCCCGTCATCGACAGCCGCTTTGCGTTCGACCGGATCTCGGACGCTCATGCCCGAGTCGATTCAGAACGCAAGGTCGGCAGCGTGGTCGTGACGATGCGTGACGTTCGCTGAGCGCGTGCGCAACGCGCAGAGCACAGGTGCGCCACTCATCTTAAAATCGCCGTTGGGTTCCGTGCGAAATCATTCTGTGCGACGTCAGGGAGTATGTGCGCTCGAGGCAAATAGAAGCGGCAGGCCTTCAAACGTTTAGCGCCGCGCGCACGACGACGGATGCGAAAATAGCAGCGGCGGTCTTAAGCATCGAAGCGACAGACCTCGACAAGTCCGAGGCCCTCGCGCGTTTTCAGCTACCGAGGGCCATCACATGCGGGACGTGGCCGGACGTTCCGATCAATCGTCCCATCGTTATCTTCGGACGAACGACAGCTTTTTTTGCACTGCGACGTGAACGCGCAATGTCGCCGATGCAGATCACAGAACGCGGCACTCGCGCTCTCCGCCCACCATTCGGGCAAACCTTCCATAGGCCTATCGCTGATGCCGATTTTCGCACAGATGCCAAGTGGCGTTATCTGCGCCCACGGCGCGGCGCGTTGGCCAAAAGCTGGCGCAACACGCGGCTAACACGCAAGGCCGGACCACGGTCGCCGCATTGAATGCTGATACGAGCGCCCTCAAAAAGCAGAAAGACTTCGTCGGCCAGTGGGTCAGGATCACGGTAGCGCGCAGCGGCAAACAGCGCGACGAGCTTTTCCCGCTTCTGCTTTTTGTAACTTTCGATGACCGTGCGCGCCGGATGTCCCGGCTGCAATTCCACCGCGGCATTGGCGAGCGCGCACCCGCGTTCAAACCTGTTCTTCAAGATGTCTTCGACGTAGTCGACCCAAGCATCCAGGCGCTTCTGCGGATCCTCCGGATGAGCGTCATCGATGCGTTGCCATACGGCGCCGCCTTCCGCCGCGAGCTCTCGCGCGTAGGCTACGATTAGTTCGTCCTTTGATTTGAAATGGCGATAGAGCGTCATTTTGTTGGTTAGGGCCGCGTCCGCGATCGCCTCAACACCGACCGCATTAACGCCGTGTCTGTAGAAAAGCTCTTTGGCCGCGGCCAGAATGCGCTCGCGCGGCCGCGACGCAACGCCGCCGCCTTTTACGTCTGTCAGCTTTGAACTTTGCGCCGTCGACATTGTTTCTTGACTTCGATGATACCGATCGGTAACAAGCCATGTTACTGACCGGTACCGCCTAACACAAGATGGCCGTCGGTGTCACGCGAGTTCGGAAGGTTATCCGACGCGTGTCTACCCCACGGGGGAATGCACCGGTTCGCTGGAGCAAACATGTCATACACTCGCGCCATTCATTCGATTGCCGCGGCGCTCGTCATGAGCGCGGCTCTTTCGGCCTGCGGCGAAGGCGATAAGGCTCAATCCGCGTCCCAGCCGCCTCCGGCGCCGCCTGTGACCGTCGCAAAGCCCGTAAAGCGTATCGTCTCCGATTTCGACGAGTACGTCGGCCGATTCACGGCTGTTGACTACGTCGAGGTGCGCGCACGCGTGTCAGGTTATCTCGACAAGATCCAGTTCACTGACGGCCAGCTGATAAATGTCGGCGACATCCTTTTTACCGTTGATCGTCGTCCCTTTGAGGCCGCGCTCGAACAGGCTAAGGCAGCGCGAACACAGGCGGAAGCCAATCTCGCCTATGCGGAGAGCGACCTGAAACGCGGCGAAAATCTCGTCCGCGGCACTACGATCACCCAACAAACGTACGACCAGCGCGTTCAAGCCAAAAATGTCGCGCAAGCCTCCGTCACGGCCCAGAGCGCCGCTGTGCGGCAGGCAGAGCTGGACCTGCAATTCACCGAGCTCAAGGCGCCGGTATCGGGCCACATCGGCGATCGCCGCGTGTCGATAGGTAACCTCGTGACCGGCGGGACAACCGGAAGCACAACCCTGCTGGCGACGATTGTATCGACCGATCCGATTCGCTTCGAATTCACCATCGATGAAGCGTCCTACCTGCGCTATCTCTCGGCTCTTTCGGACGCAAGCGCGCGCGAGCCCGAACGTGGCATGGCGCTGCCCGTATCGCTGAAACTGATTGACGAGAAAGACTTTGTCCACGAGGGCAAGATCGACTTCGTTGACAACGCGATCGACCGATCGACCGGCACGATCCGCATGCGCGCCGAATTCAAGAACCCGACGGGCAAGCTGACGCCCGGCATGTTCGGTCGGATAAAGATCCCGAACTCCGCTCCGGCGAGCGCCCTGCTCGTGCCGGACACCGCAATCGCGACCGAACAGGTTCGCAAGTTTGTCTATACCGTCGGCGACGACAACATCGCTCAGCCAAAGTATGTAACGCTCGGCCCCGTCGTCGACGGAATGCGCGTCATCACCGCCGGCCTCGATCCCGACGACACAATCGTCATCAACGGCCTGATGCGAATTCGCCCCGGAGCCAAAGTAACACCGCAGCAGGCGACTGCCGAAGCCCAACCTGCGACGCCGCCGACTGCAACGGTCAAGTCCAACTAGCGAAAATCATAAGAGGCGGTTCCGCCGATGCGCATTTCGCATTTCTTCATTGACCGGCCGATCTTTGCCGCCGTCATCTCGATCGTGTTCGTAATTCTCGGCCTCGTCTCGGTCGGACGCCTGCCGATTGCACAATATCCCGAGATTGCGCCACCCGTGGTCAACGTGACCGGCCAATACCCCGGCGCCAGCGCCGAAGTTGTTGCGTCTACCGTCGTTGCACCCCTCGAGCAGCAGATCAACGGCGTCGAAAAAATGCTGTACATTTCGTCGAACTCGACGAATGACGGCCGCTTCTCGATATCCGTCACGTTCGACCTCGGCACCAACCTCGACATTGCACAGGTGCAGGTTCAGAACCGCGTGGCAACGGCACAGCCTCGACTGCCTGCCGATGTACGCAACATCGGCGTGACCGTGGCCAAAGCGTCGCCCGACCTGATGATGGTCGTGCACATGCTGTCGCCGGACAAATCGCGCGACACGCTCTTTATTTCGAACTATGCGAGCGTCAACGTCGTCGACGTGCTGAGCCGCCTTGAAGGCATCGGCTCGATTACGGTGTTTGGCGGTCGTGATTATTCCATGCGCGTCTGGCTCGATCCGGATCGCCTGCAGTCTCTAGGCCTGACATCGAGCGACGTGATCACGGCGTTGCAGGGTCAGAACGTTCAGGTAGCGGCCGGCGTACTTGATCAGCCGCCCATGCCGCAGCAGGGCGCGTTCCAGATCGCCGTGCAGACCCAAGGCCGCCTTGCTGATCCCGGCCAGTTCGGAGAGATCGTCGTAAAAAAGACCGGCGACGCAGTCGTGCGTGTCAAGGACGTCGGCCGCGTCGAGCTCGCCGCATTGGACTATGGACTGAACTCGTACCTTGACCGAAATCCGGCCGTCGCGCTCGGCGTCTTCCAGCTACCGGGATCGAACGCGATCCAGACGGCCGAGAAGATCAAAGCCACGATGAAGGAGCTGTCAAAGAGCTTTCGGCCCGGGG
>CADECN010000004.1:16199-32746 GCA_902825785.1 uncultured Hyphomicrobium sp.
TGATCCTGTTTCTGCAGACGTGGCGTGCCGCCATCATTCCCATTGTCGCGATTCCCGTATCGCTGATCGGTACGTTCTTCCTGATGGCCACGTTCGGCTTTTCGCTGAATAACCTCTCGCTGTTCGGTCTGGTGCTTGCGATCGGTATCGTGGTCGACGACGCAATCGTCGTGGTGGAAAACGTCGAGCGCAATATCGCGAACGGCCTCAGCCCCCGAGATGCCTCTTACAAGACCATGGACGAAGTCGGCACGGCGTTGATTGCGATCGCTCTCGTTCTAACCGCGGTGTTCGTACCTTCCGCGTTCATTACGGGCATCTCCGGCCAATTCTACCGCCAGTTCGCGCTCACCATCGCCGGCGCAACGATTATCTCGCTCATAGTCTCGATCACGCTCTCCCCCGCTCTCTGCGCCATGCTGCTGAAGCCGCATGAAAAAGAGCACAAGGCGTCGCTATTGGTCCGCCCGATCCATGCTTTTTTCCGAGGCTTCAACTGGGGCTTCGGCAAAATGTCGGATGGTTACGGCTGGCTCGTGAGCCGCATGGTTCGGTTTGCTGCCGTTATGCTAGTCGTCTATGGCGGCATCATCATCTTCGGGTTGAACGAGTTCAAGAAAACTCCCGTCGGCTTCATTCCCCAGCTCGACGGCGGTTATCTGATCACGGTCACACAGCTGCCGCCCGCCGCTTCGCTTGCTAGAACTGACGAAGTCAACCGGCGCGCGGTCGAGATGGCGCTCGAAGTCCCTGGCGTCGCCCACGCGGTCAACTTCATCGGGTTTTCGGGCGCAACCCGCACCAACGCGTCGAACGCCGGCGCGGTGTTCGTCGTCTTGAAGCCGTTTGAGGAACGCGCGCGCGATCCCAACCAATCGGCTTCGGCCATTCAGAAGGCACTTCTGGCAAAATTCTCCACCATCCAGGACGCGCTCATACTCGTTGTCGCGCCACCTCCGGTGCGTGGCATTGGCAGCGCTGGCGGTTTTCGCATGATGGTTCAAGACCGCAATGGCGCTGGACCCGCCGCGCTTCAGCAGTCTGTCGGCGCCATGATGGCCAAGGCCGCGCAGACGCAGGGCGTACAGCAGGTGTTCTCGCTGTTCGAAAACGCGACGCCACAGCTTTACCTCGATATCGATCGCGTTAAGGCGCAGATGCTTGGCGTCAACGTCACGGACGTATTTGCCACGCTACAGACCTATCTCGGCTCGGCTTACGTCAACGACTTCAACTTGCTGGGGCGGACTTTCCGCGTCACGGCGCAAGCCGATGCCCAATATCGCTTCGACACAAAAGACGTGCTTGCGCTTCGCGTTCGCAACGCAAGCGGTGGGACGGTCCCGCTTGGCTCATTCACGACGGTAAGCGACATTTCGGGGCCTGCGCGCGTACCGCGCTACAACCTCTATCCCGCCGCTGAGCTGGATGGGTCGGCCGCGCCCGGCTATTCGCAGGGGCAGGCGATCGAGACCATGCAAAAAATAGCGGCGGAAACCCTGCCGCCAGGCTTCGGTTACGAGTGGACAGATCTCGCCTTCCAGCAGATCCGTGCCGGAGACTCTGCGACATTCGCGTTCCTGCTTGGCGTTGCCTTCGTCTTTCTTGTGTTGGCCGCGCAGTTCGAAAGCCTAACGCTGCCGCTCGCCATCATCCTGATCGTACCGATGAGCCTCATCGCGTCGATCACCGGTGTCATTTTGCGCGGCATGGATAACAACATCCTGACGCAGGTCGGCTTCATCGTGCTCATCGGCCTTGCCGCCAAGAATGCAATCCTCATTGTCGAGTTCGCCGCACAGCTCGAAGCTTCCGGTAGAAGCCGGTTCGAGGCCGCGGTCGAAGCCGCTCGACTGCGTATGCGGCCCGTGTTGATGACGTCGCTCGCCTTCATTCTCGGCGTTGTGCCGTTGGTGTGGGCCGTCGGCGCCGGCGCCGAACTACGTCAGGCACTTGGAACGGCGGTATTCGCCGGCATGATCGGCGTTACCGTGTTCGGCTTGATTTTCACGCCGGTGTTCTACGTCATCTGCCGCTGGCTGGCCGGACTGTTCGAGCGCAACAAGGCCGCGAAAAAGCCAGGCGAATCCGTCCAGCCGGCCGAATAATCCCAAAAGCCCAGCTCGGTCGGGCGGGCGTCCGACAATCCGTACGCGCCGAAAGACAGTTTCTTTCGCTATTTCTGACGCTTGTTCATTCCGCGTTCAGTCGGAATCACGCTTCTGTGCGCCGAAAGGATGCGGCGCGTAGAACACGAGCTTGCCGCAAGCCCCGAATAGACGAAGCCGCTCCGGCAAAAAAAAGCGCCTGCCACGCTCACTCCTCTCGGACGGCAAAGGACGAGGAAACAATGAAACCGACCCGCTCCACCCACATTGCGATCGCGGCACTCCTGGTCGCAGCCGGCGGCGCTTCCGCGACCGCGTTTGCCCAACAGCAGGGCCGCAACCCGCCGAATGATCAGCAGCAGGGCGAACAGCAGGATCAAGACAAGGACGGCGACAAAGACAACAAGAAGCGTGGCCAAGAACAGAAGGGCCAGAATCGCCAGAACGAGAATCGCCAGAACGAGAATCGCCAGAACGAAAATCGCCAGGAACAGAAGGGCGGGCATGATCGGCCGGTGTTTCCGATGGGACAGGGAAAGAAGCCTGACGTCCATCCTGGAAACGAGGCCGACAAGAAGCGCAACGAACAGAAGCAGCAGCAGCCAGCCAACATTGAAAAGCCTCAGACCGAACCGCAGCTCAAGAAGACTCGCGAAAACGACGACGCGCCTCCATGGGCACGCAGGCGCGACCGCAACGAAACGCGCGACAAACGCGACCAAGATTCGAACCGCGATAATCGCGACAACCGTGATAACAAAGATCAGAACAACATTCGCGACAATCGCGAGCAAAACACGCGCGACGACCGCAAGCCGCCGATCTTCATCCCGCCTGGACAGAAGCCGCCTCAGAACGCCGATAAAGCTCGCGACAACGTTCCGCCGCCGCGCATCCGAGTCACGCCGGCGGGCATTCCCGACCGCTTGGAAGACCTGAAACGCAAGCGCGTGCAGAAGGTCGAAGACGGCGGCAAACGCGTTGTCATCGAGGAGCCCGACAAGCGCGTAATCGTGAAGCAGGATAACCGTATGGTGATCCAGCGCGACGAGACCTCACGCATCAAGCTTGTTGCACCCAATGCGCGCTTCGAGCGCCGAGGAGACAAAACGATCTCCGTTGTCGACCGTCCCGGCGGCGTCAAGGTGATCTCGGAAACCGACGCCAACGGTCAGCTCCTGCGCCGCTATCGGCGCGGCAACGACGGTCGCGAGTATACGATCGTCGACAACCGTTACTCGGACAAGCGCCGCCGCAAGGATAAGTTCGGTCGCAATATTGCGATCGGAGCCGGTGTCGGTCTCGGCATCGTCGCTGGCGCAGCGATCCTCGATTCGATCGTCAACGTGCCACCGCCCCGTGTTCGCATTCCGCGCGATAAATACATCGTCGACTACGAGCGCGCGAGCGACGAGGACGTCTACGAGGCGTTGAGCGCCCCGCCGGTCGACACCTACAGCGACCGCTACACATTGAACGAGATCCGCGCCACGCAGCGCCTGCGCGAACGCATGCGCCGCATCGACCTCGACGACATCACGTTCGAGTTCGGCTCGTGGGAGGTCGACCCAAGCCAGTACCGCAAGCTTGAGCGCATTGCTCGAGGCATGTTGCGTGTCATCGATCGCGATCCAAACGAAGTGTTCCTCATCGAAGGTTACACCGACGCAGTCGGCACCCGTGAAGACAATCTCACGCTGTCGGATCGGCGCGCTGAGTCGGTCGCCGTCATCCTCACGGAACAGTTCCAGGTGCCGTTCGAAAACCTGACCACACAGGGCTACGGTGAGGACTACCTGAAAATTCCGACGCTAGCGCCGGAACGGATCAACCGACGCGTTGCGGTTCGCCGCATCACGCCGCTACTGGCACGCGATGACCGGCGCGCCGATGACCGTGACCGTGGCGATGACGGACGCTACGACGACCGGGGTGATGGCCGTCGCGATGATCGCGACCGCGGATATGATGACAGTGACGACCGCCGGTATGATGACCGCGACGACAGGCGGTATGACGACGGTCGCCGCTAGGCGCCAGTCGCACCAATCAAACGGACAAAAAAGAGAGGGCCTGCCAATCGGCGGGCCCTCTTTCGTGCAGCGGCTCAGCCCCTCGGCGTCAGCCTTGCGGTCCGACGGGGAAGGCCTTGGTCCACGCACCGCCGTCGGTGTCTTTCATTGTGATCGACATTTCGGACGCGCCCGTCCGCTTGAAATCGAAAACAATCACTGGATTCTGCGACAGCGCGATAGAGCCCTCGGCACGGAACACAGGTTCATCGCCTTGCTTGACCGTCACCTCAGACACCATCTTCATCGGTGTGTAGAGCAGCGTCAGCTGATCCATCACCATGCCGGTGTGATTGGGATGGTTGAGTTCGACGCGCCCGCGCGACAACGTTGACGACGTCCCTGCCTTCTCGACCGCCGACTGGGCGAACGTCATCTTGCCCATGTTGGCCGCGATCTCGGCCGGATCGCCCTGCGGCGGCGCCGAGCACGACGCTTGGCCGCCCGCAAACTTCACGAGTTGCGACACCATATAAAGGGAGCCGTCACTGGCTTCGACGACAGCGCGCACATCCGACTGGCGGTCGACCCTGAAGTTCGACGTAATCGAGACCGTGTCCCGCTCCTTGCCCATGTGAAACACGGCCACGACCGGCGTCGGGTTTTCGTCGATCATGAAGGTGACGGTCTTGACCGTACGCCCGTCATGAAAGGCGGCATCGATCGAGATCGGCACGGTTCGCATGTCTTCCGGGCGATTCGGCGCCGTCAAAACGATGATGCCGCGGCCATCCGAGATGTCCTTCGTGCCGAATACGCTGCCGCGGATCTCTTCCCAGGATCCGGCGGACGCGAACGTGGATGACAGCGCGAGAAGGAGTACTCCGGCGAGAGCGCCGGCAGCGCCGATCAACTTCTGCATGGGTCCACCTATGTTGAACAGGGCACGGACGCCCGTCGAACGCGCGAACCGCGCGCTATATTGGAATCTTATCTCGCTGAGCGGCGCGCCGCGTCAAGATCGTTCCCGACCCAATACGCGCCTTACCTAATTGGCGGCGACCGGTCGCCAGCCGGCGTTGATCGCCTCGGCTTCCGAGCAGAACCAACGCTCTCCCCTGCTCGTATCAATGCGAACCTTCGCGTACCAAGGCGACCACGGCAGATGATAAATGTAGCCCTGGTCTGAGATATTTCCTTTGATCGCGCAGCCCTTCGGCGCCGCACTCTCGGCCACCTGCCAAGCGCCGGCGCGATAATCCCACGGCGCTTGCGCCACCCCTTGCCAGACGCCAGCGCGGGCTGCGCGCGCCGCCTCCTCGACCGCTACGAACGCACTGGAATATTTAACGAAAGCCCACGCGTATCCGGACGCAACCATGGCTTCGTTAAGCGCGACATCGCCGGCGGAACAGTAAGCGAGAACGCGATCGTATTTATCTCGGCCGCGATCCCAACAACTCACGGTGCTCTTGCCGATGAGCGCCCTTAACTTCTCCGACGCCGCCTTTCCGCAAGCCCAAGCGTGACCGTCCGCCGTCTGGCAAGACTGGCCAGTTTCGGGCGCGTCGATGCCCTCGAGCCTGATGCGCGCGCCGCCGACATCGATCGTGTCGCCATCGACCACACGAGCAACGCCCACGATGTCGTGGCCGCCAGGCCCCGGCGCACCTGCTGCTTGAAAAGCCGAGAGAAAAAGAAAGAGCGCACCGGCCGCGTGGCCGAAGCGCCCTGAGTTGAAGGACGGGTCGTTCATGGCCACGACGGTCACTGAGTCGTGTGGCACAACCTGGGCGGACTCGCGGCCCTTCTATGCAACCATTGGATGGTTCTGCAACTGTCGTAGCAACTCGGCGTTATCAGGGCTGGACGGCAACAAGCCCCTTCGCCCGGGCCGCGCCAACAACGCCTTCAAAACGAGCGCCGGCTTGAGTCGCACCGGCTAGGTTTGCGCCGGAGATACGCGCATTGCGGAAGTCGGCGCCGTCCAACCGGGCTTCCCTAAGATTGGCGCCTTCAAGGTTTGCACCCGTGAATTTGGCCGATTGGATATCGTTCAGGGCAAGGTCCGCTCCGCGCAGCGACGCGCCCGAGAAGTCCGCACCCCTCAGCTGCATCATTGGCGTGATCAGCACTTCTTCCCGCGGGTCACGCGGGCCAAGAAATGCCGACGTCAAATCCGCGCCGCGAAAATCGACACCATCGAAGCGGCCGTTCAGATTGGCATTGACCAGGCTTGTACCGGTAAACCGCGGCGGTGGAGCGCTGGACGTGCCGGTCATCGTCGGAAAGTTGTTGGGACGCAGGACCGATGCGTCGCTCAAATCCGCATCGCTGAAATCGGCGCCAATGAGCGTTGCACGGTCAAGGCGCGCACGTCGCAGTTTCGCGCCGCTCAGGTTTGCGCCCGTGAGATCCGCGCCGTAGAGATTTGCGCCGTCGAGCACCGCACCCTTGAAGTCGATGCCCGCAAGATCGAGACCACTGAGATCCTTGCCCGCGAGATTGACCGGCCGTCCACGCTCGGCACGAAACATCAGCGCCGTCACCTCACGCGCCGTCATCTCCGCCCCCGCCACGCCGGCGGCGCAGGACATCCATGCGAGCGCGAACCCCAATGCTGCGATCAGGCGCTGCATCAATTGCCCTCGAAGATATCGGCAAGTTTCGCGATGGTGCGTACATAGACGTCGGCACGGTTCCACTCCCGGATAACCTCGTGGTTCTTGGTTCCCGGCCCCCAAGGCTGGCCCGCGGCCCATCCGTGCCCTTTGAGGTAGTTTGCCGTCGAAGCGAGAACGTCGGCGGCGCTGTTGATGAGATCGCGCCGGCCATTGCCTTCGAAATCGACCGCATATTTCACATAGGCATCGGGCAGGAATTGCGTCTGCCCGATCTCACCCGCCCATCCGCCGCGCAACGCCGACGCCGGCATGTCGCCACGCGCGATGATCTGAAGCGAGGCGACAAGCTCCTTCTCGAAGAACGCCGACCGCCGGCAGTCGTAAGCAAGCGTCGCAAGCGACCGCACGATCGAGAAACCTTGGCCGCGATCGGCGCCGTAGTTTGTCTCAAGGCCCCAGATGGCGACCACGACACCAGGCGGCACGCCATAGCGCTTCTGAATAGCTTTTAGGGTTCCGGCGTGCGTCGCCATCCGTTGCCGCCCACGCGCAATCAGTTGCGGGCCGACGCGTCGTGCATAGAACTGCGCGAAACTGAGTTTAAAGGAATGTTGGTTGCGGTCGCGGTATATGACCTTCGGATCGTAACTGACGCCCGAGAGCGCCGAGTTCACGACACCTTGCGGAATGCCCTTGGCGACCGCCCGATCCTTGAACGCTTCAAGCCATGCGCCAAACCCGGCCGGACCGTTGCCACACGCCGCAGCTTGTGCCGGCGTTTGCGCGCAGGCAACGCCCAACGCCGCGACTGCGACAACGATGAAAGAACGCTTGGGCGACGAAAAAGACAAAGATTGCACGCAATACCTCGTTCGTGTTCACGACGACATCACCCGCTCTTGCGGGAGGGGGCACTGAGAAGAAAGCGGTGACATCGCCGCACGCAAGCGTTCACGAAATCAACTCCAAACTCGACGCGCCGTGGAAAAGCTCATGTGCGAACTTGCACTTGCGCGGCTCCGAAGAGACATATTTGTTTGTGATACAGTCGAGATGACGGATTTATCGCGGCGTTTGAACCTGTTAGCCGCGCCTGTTTGAGGCAATAGATGGCTCAGTCCAAACCCCCGCCGCCGCCGCTTTCGTCCTATCGGCCGGCAAACGAGCGGCCGCAGCAGCGCGTCCCCGGCCCGTCACCGTTCCCGCCTGGTGGCGCACGCCCGCGCCCTCCGATGCAGGCAAGGCCGAAACGCAAAAGCCGCAGCGGCCTCTTGAGCGGTCTTTTCTATGTCTTCCTTCTGTTGCTCGCGCTTGTGGGTGGCGCCGCGACCTACCTCATCATTAATCCGCCAAGCGATCTGATCCGGCAAGCCATCGCCGAACAAGTGAAGGCGCGAACCGGCCGTGATCTCGTCGTTGCGGGCCCCGCATCGATCACGTTCTATCCCGGTGTCGGCGTATCGCTGCAGCACGTCGCGCTCTCCGCACCACCGGGCATGACCGGCAACCTGCTAACGATGCAGGCGCTCGACATCAGCGTGAAGGCGATGCCGCTCTTACGCCGCGAGGTCGATATCAAGCGATTGGTGTTGACCAAGCCCGTCTTCGATCTGCGCATCACCAAAACAGGAAAGCGCAACTGGGACTTCGCGGCTGGCGAAAGCCTGACGCGTCTCGCGCAAGCCGGAACAGCGGCCGATCAGGAACCGGGCATTGCGACCGATGCCTCGCCTCCCTCCGTGCAAGGCGGCCGCCAACTGCCGACGCGACTGCGTGACATCAAGCATCTTCAACTCGACGATGTCCGCATCGTCGATGGCACGATGCGCCTGACAGACGAGCGCAACGGCAAGGTGCAGGAGGTCAAGGCAGTCAATGTCAACCTCGGCCTCAAATCGTTGCAAAGCCCGCTGAATGCCAGCGGCAATATCGCCTGGAAGGGAGAGCGCGTCGATTTTGATGGCAAGCTTTCGAACGCCAATACGGTTCTGGAAGAGAAGCCGGCGCGGCTTACTTTCAACGCTTCGAATAGGCATTTCAATGCAGCATACGACGGCACCGTCTTCATCAAGGACGGTGCCGACCTGGAAGGACGCGTCACGGCCAACGCCAACTCCGCCCGCGACTTCGCCAGCTGGCTCGGCACCGCACTTCCCCCCGCGCCCGGATTCGGCCCTCTCTCGATTACGGGAACGTTGCTGACCAAGGGCGACACCACCACGTTCTCGAATGCCAAATTCTCGCTCGACGGCGCAACCGGTGACGGTACTGTTTCCGTGCGGACAGGCGGCGTGCGCCCCTACGTCAACGCGAACCTCAAAATCACGGAGCTCGATCTTAACAAGTATCTGGTGACCGGTTCCGGCGTTATCGCGACACAACCCGGCGCGACAGCACCCGGCGGAGACGCGGCGGCGCCCGGGGAAGCGGATCAGATCGAAAACCTTCTGAACAATCCGGGCACGAAGGTCTACGGCGCCGCCCAGCGCGCGGGCTGGTCAAGCGACGCGTTCAACTTGACGCTCCTCAACGCCGCCGACGCCGACGCCAAGCTGCAACTCGGCCGGCTGATGTTCCGCGACATCAAGGTGGGACAATCCGCACTGACGGTCGCCCTCAAAAATCGCGTGATGAAGACCTCGTTTGATGACGTCCGCCTCTACGACGGCCGCGGCACGGGCTTTATGAATGTCGACGCGACAGGCGGCGCGGCGGTGATAGGCGCTAACATCTTGCTCGATAACGCGTCGGCGCAACCGCTGCTGACCGACGCGGCCGGCATAAACTGGCTGTCCGGCAAAGCCAACATCGCGCTTCAGCTTGCGGCGACCGGGGCCAGCCAGTTGCAGCTCGTCGAATCCTTGAACGGAAAGTCCGAGCTCAAATTCAAGGACGGCGCGATTTCGGGCTTCAATGTTGCAGGTGCCGTTCGCGGCTTCCAACACGGCAACCTGTCTGGATTGAAGGCCGCGCCCAGCGAGAAAACCGATTTCAGCGAGATGAAGGCAACCTTCGACATCGCGAACGGCGTGGCTCACAACCAAGACCTGACGCTCGTAAGCCCGCTGCTGCGCGTTACCGGTGCCGGCGACATCCACCTGCCGCCGCGGACCATCGACTACACCTTGAAACCAAAGCTGGTGGCAAGCCTGCAGGGCCAGGAAAGCCAGGACGCGCTTTCGGGTCTCGAAATCCCGGTTCGCATCTCCGGCCCCTGGAGCAACCCGAAGTATGACGCCGATCTGAAGGGCGTACTTTCCAACCCCGACAAGGCGGTCGAAACCGTCAAGGAACTCGGCAAGCGCCTCAAGGGCAAGAACGCGGGCGAGATCGTCGACGAACTGTTCGGCTCGAAAAAAGACGATGGAACGAGCTCGGGCGAATCAGGTTCGAACGCGAAAGACCTGCTCAACAAGTTCCTGAAGAAGTCTCAGTAGGCATCGCGCCAACTTATGCCACGCGAGCGCCAAAACCGCGCTCGTTTTCGCGCGAACAGATAGCGGTTAAGTCACCGTAAAGTCGGAGACAAAAAAAATTTTGCCGCAGGCGCAAAAAAATCTTGCGTGGGGGGGCCGTTAGCCTCATATGCAGCCACTCTCGTCTGTCCACCTGCCAACATGGTCGAGGTTTTCCAGAGCCAATGAGGTAAGGAGCGGGCGAGTCAAACCTGTCTGCTGGTTGGGGAGGGTCATATGGCCTTTAATGACACCCTCTTCCAATTGGGGATGGACTTGACTCGTTCAAGCACCGCCCAAAAGGAAGATCACGCGCGCGCCGCGTTCTACGAGGATGTAACGGATCGAGTGGCTGATCCGGTCGTCGAGCAAAGCGTCAACACTGCTGGGACAACGATCTTTATAGATCTTCACGGCGCCAAGCGCCTCGACGACGTCAAGTCGGCCGAGCGTGCGATGAAACGCGTCGTCGATACCCTGGGCCTCAAGCTCAAGAGCCTCCACTTGGATCGCGTCGCCGGTGGCGGCGTGACAGGTGTTGCGGTGCTGAGCTCCGGGCATATCAGCGTACAGGCGTGCACGCGGTCGCGCTTCGCAGCGATCGACGCACGCGGGTGCCATGGCTTGACGCCGGAAGCAGCGCTCCTTGCGTTCGCCGGTGCCTTTGAAGCCCGCGAAGGCGTGATCCAGAAGCTTCGCAAAGCGGCCACCATCGTGCCGCCGGCGCTCCGCGTCGTACCGAAGCCGGCACGCCGGGCAACTCGGGCAAAGGCCGAAGCAAAGGCAGCCTGAGGCCGCCTGACCTACCACCAGCAAGCCGCGGTCGGAGCAATCCGGCCGCGGTTTTCGCTTTACAAAATTGACGCTGCCGCAATCGGCGACGCACGGCTAGCTAACCCTAAAGATGGCCCTGCGACTGCTTCGCGGCTTCTTTGACCGGCTCGTCGCGCGCCTCAGGCTTCTGCAGCAAAGACGCGCCGGCCGCTGGCGTAAGTTGCATAAACACGAAAGCGGACGACGCCGAAACCAGCGCAACCAGCACGAATACGGCCGGAAAGTGCGTTGCCTCCAAAGCAGCCCCGCCGGCGAAGCGCTGCATCGCTTCCAGCCCGAGCGCTGCGATTGTGACGCCGACCGAGCCTGCAAGCTCTTGGCCCACTGCCGCAAAGCTCGTTGCCTTGCTGAGGCGCTCGGGCGGCACGTCGGCATAGGCGAGCGTATTGATGCTGGTGAATTGCAACGACCGCGACAGGCCACCCACAAGAAAGAGCGTCGTCATCAGGAGGACCGGGGTCGCTTCGGTAAACAGTGCCGGCAACGCCGTGAATGTGCCGGCAATAAGCGCGTTCACCATCAGCACGCGTCGGAAACCGTAGCGTCGCAGAATACCGCCGACCTGGGTTTTCATGAATATTGCCCCCACGCCGGTCGCGAACGTCAGCATCCCCGACTGGAACGCCGTCATTCCGAAGCCTTCCTGAAAAAGCAGCGGCAGCAGAAACGGTCCGGCACCAAGGCCTGCCCGGAACAGGAAGCCGCCGAGCACGCCCGCCCGATACGTCGGTATCGTGAGCAGCCGCAGATCGATGATCGGCATGTCGTCGCGAAGTGCGTGCACGACGTAGGCGACAAGCAATGCCGCGCCGCTGAGCGTGATTGCCAGCACGACCTCGCGCGTCACCAAGTTGATGCCCATTAGCGTCACGCCGGTCAGGAAGAGCGAAAGGCCGGGACCGATTAGCAAAAAGCCGCGCAAGTCGAAGCCTTCGTTTTGCTTCTCGCGCACGTCCGGGATGTACTTGGTAATGAGCACGATACCGGCGACCGCCACCGGAATGTTGATCCAGAAGATCCAACGCCAGTTGAAGTAGGTCGTAATGAAGCCGCCAAGCGGCGGCCCGAGCACCGGTCCCACGAGCGCCGGCACCGTCAGCCACGCGATCGCGCCGATCAGTTCCGATTTCGGGATCGTCCGCAAGACGATAAGGCGGCCGACCGGCACCATCATCGCGCCGCCTATGCCTTGCAGGATGCGGGCGAACACCAGGGAACCAAGGCCGGTCGACATGGCGCACGCGATGGAGCCGAGCGCAAAGACCACCATGGCGGCACGGAAGACGTTCTTCGCGCCGAAGCGGTCCGCCATCCAGCCGGACGCCGGAATGAACACGGCCAATGCCAGCAGATAGGTCGTCAGCACAAGCTTCAGGTGAATGGGATTTGCGCCCAGGTCGCGCGCGATGGCCGGAAGCGAGGTGGCCAGAACCGTCGCGTCCAGGTTCTCCATGAAGAGCCCGGTCGCAACAATGAGTGGGATCAGATTTCGGCGGAGGGCGGCGATCATCGGCAGTTGTCTATCACGCCCGCTCTGGAACTATTTGCCGCTTGGAGGCTAGAATTGACGCATTGGGATACTGCGGCAAATGCAGCCCGGCCGCCCCGGGATAGGCCCGTATTACCCTGTTGAGTGGGGCCTGTCGCGCGACGAGAATGTATCCCAGTAGCAGGCACCGACGCGCTCTATGTTGGTACCCAAGCAAACAACGGCCAAGACCGCCCGGATCCGGCGCTGGCGCCGCGAACCGAGAGCGGTGCCGACGCGAGGAAACGACGGGTGATGAAAAACAAGGTCATTTCGGCCAACAGCGCGATCGCGCTCATAAAGGACGGCGACGTCGTCTGCACGACGGGCTTCGTTCAAAGCTGCATTCCCGAGGCGCTGCACGCGGCGCTGGAAAAGCGCTACGTCGAAACCAACGCGCCAAAAGGCCTGACACTGATCATGTGCGCCGGCGCCGGCGACAGTAAGGGATTGGGCACGGGCCGCCTGCACCACGAAGGACTACTCTCGCGCGTCATCGCCGCCAACTTCGGACGTATGCCGAAGGTCGCTCAGGCCGCCCAGGAAAATAAGATTCAGGGCTACAACCTGCCCCAGGGCGTGATCTCGAAGCTTTACCGCAGTTGCGCGGCCGGCTCACCCGGACTCTTCACGAAAGTCGGACTGCACACTTACGTCGACCCGCGCCTCGGCGGCGGCAAGGTCAACGACCTCACAAAGGACGACATCGTCAAGCACGTCGAGGTCGATGGCGAGGAGTGGCTGTTCTACAAGGCGACGCCGATCGACGTCGCTCTGATCCGTGCAACGAGTGCCGACCCTTCCGGCAACTTGAGCATGGAAAAGGAGGCTCTGACCCTCGACGTGCTGGCGCAGGCCATGGCCGCGCACAACGGCGGTGGCTTGGTGATCGCCCAGGTCGAACGTATTGTCGAGCAAGGCTCAATCAGGCCGAAGGACGTCAAGGTCCCAGGCATCCTGGTCGACTGCGTGGTATTGGCAGATGACCCAATCATGCATCGCATGAACTACGGCGTCATGTACGACCCCGCACTCGCCGGCGAAGTCCGCGTTCCCGTCGACGCCATGCCGAAAATGGAACTCGACGAACGCAAGATTGTCGCCCGCCGCGCTGCATTCGAATTGCCGCCGAACGGCGTCATCAATCTCGGCGTCGGCGCGCCTGACGGCGTCGCCTCAGTGGCGAATGAGGAAAAGGTCACGCCATACATCGTGATGACGACAGAAGCCGGCGCTGTCGGCGGGGTGCTCGCGGGTGGCTCAAGCTTCGGCTCGTCAGCCAACGCGCACGCCGTCATGGACCAGAACCAGATGTTTGATTTCTACCACGGCCGGGGGCTCGATTTGACCTGCCTCGGCATGGCGGAATGCGACCAGTTCGGCAACGTCAACACCTCGAAGTTCGGGGGTCGGTTGAACGGCTGCGGCGGCTTCATCGATATTTCGCAGAACGCCCGCGCGGTTGTTTTCGCGGGCACCTTCACGGTTGGCGGCCTCGAGGTCCAGATTGCTTACGGCAAAGTTAAAATCATGAAGGAGGGTCGCTCGCGCAAGTTCGTAAACAACGTCGAGCAGATCACGTTCTCCGGAAAATTTGCGACCCAACGCAGTCAACCTGTCATCTACGTAACGGAGCGGTGCGTGTTCCAGTTGACGCCTGACGGCCTGGAACTGATCGAAGTCGCGCCCGGCATTGACATCGAGAAGAACATTCTCGCGCACATGGACTTCAAACCGATCATCAACAAGCCGATGCCGATGGATCGCCGCATCTTCATCGATGAGCCGATGGAATTGCTCGACGAGTTGTTGAACCTGAAGCTATCGGAGCGCATCAGCTACGATAGCGACCGCAACATTCTCTTCGTCAACCTGGAAGGCTGGAGCGTTCGCAAGAAGACCGACGTCGACGACTTGCGCAAGGCGCTCGTTGATGCCCGCATGCGGGCTGGCCGTCGCGTCAACGCCGTCGTGAACCACGACGGCTGCCGCATCGCGGACGACCTCTACGACGACTATGCCGAAATGATCGCCTACATGCTCGAGAACCACTACGTCTCGACGACGCGCTATACGACGAGCGCCTTCATGCGCATGAAGATGCAGGAGGCGCTGAAGAAGCGAGGCGTCAAACCCCATATCTACGAAAAGCCGGACGAAGCGCACGCGAGTCTCGAGGCCGTGCGCAACGCAGCCGAATAGTCCGAAACAAAAAGGGTCGCCGATAAGCGACCCTTTTTGTTATTTGGTGCTCGCTATTCGCGCGTCAGCCCCTTGGCGGATAGCTCTTCCAGGTAGCCGGCCCAGCGCTGATCCTTCTCGCGCCCCAGAAGGTGCAGGTAGCCCCAGGTGTAAAGTCCGGTGTTGTGACCGTCATCGAACTGAATGCGCGTCGCATAGTTGCCGACCGGCTTCAGCTCCTTGATCTTCACGTTCTTCTTGCGCGCCACAGTTATCCTTTGATCCGCCGAGTGTCCCTGAACCTCCGCCGATGGGCTCATGACCCGCAACATCTCCGCCGATAGCTCGAACGTGCGCCCGTCCGGAAAAGCGGCCTTTAGCGCCGAACCGTCGCTCACGACATCGAGCAGCGGCGGCGGCGTCAGTTTTCCGCGCGCACGTTCGACTTGATCCCAAGCGCCCGCCGCGATCTCGCGGAAAATGGCCGCGTGCGCGCTTTTCTCGTCGGTGGCAATCGGTTTCCCGGCGTCGGAGGTGGCGCGGATTTCCATATGAAGCGGCACCTCGCCGAGAAACGGCACGCCAAGCGTCTCCGCTTCCTCACGCGCGCCGCCATGGCCGAAAATGTCCGACCGCGTGCCGCAACTCGGGCACAGGAAGTAGCTCATATTCTCGACGATGCCGAGGATTGGGACTTCCACGCGCTTGAACATGGCGATGCCCTTGCGCGCATCGATCAGGGCCAGGTCTTGCGGCGTCGATACGATCACCGCGCCAGACAGTGGAACGTTCTGCGATATCGTTAGCTGGATGTCGCCGGTACCTGGCGGCATGTCGACGACGAGCACGTCCAGCTCTCCATCATCGCCCGCCCACTCGGTTTCGCGCAGCATTTGTTGCAGGGCCGAAACCACCATCGGTCCGCGCCAAACCACGGGCGTACCCTCATCGACGAGGAACCCCATGGACATAACCTTGAGGCCATGCCCCCGCATCGGCTTTATGACCTTGCCGCGCGCCACCTGCGGTTTGCCCGAAATGCCGAGCAGGCGCGGCTGCGACGGTCCATAGATATCGGCATCGACGATGCCGACCTTCAGTCCGATCGCCTTGAACCCGAGCGCAAGATTGACCGCCACCGTCGACTTGCCGACACCGCCCTTGCCCGATGCAACCGCGATGACATGCTTGACGCCCGGAATTGCTTGAGTCGTGGGCCGCGGCTGCCCATGAGCGGCGGCGGCCTGTCGCGGCCCTGCGCCATCGCCAGCAGCGCCCCGCGCACGCGCCTCCTGCACACGCGAATGTTCGACGCGCGGCGGCTGTTGCTGCGGTCGCGCCGGCGGCGCCGCAGCCGGGCGCCTCGCGCCGCCTGCCACCTCCGCGGTCAAAACCGCCGTCACCGTTTCCACGCCTGCGACTTGCGACACGACCTTCTCGGCTGCCTTGCGCAGCTCTTCAAGTTCTTCGGCGCGATCCGCCGGTATGGTTATCGAGAAATAGACCTTGCCGTCCTTGACCAGGACCTCGGAAACAAGTCCGAGTTCGACAATGTTGCTCTCTAGATCCGGGCCCTTGACGCGTCGAAGCGCTGTCAGAACTTGGGCCTTGTCGACGGCCATGATCGAATGTCTCCGCTTGTAGTCGGGTCGCCACGCTCGCGCGTTCGTCAACGCCCGTCGCACCGCATATAGTCTGTGGATCGGCGCCGTGGAAGCTGGCAGGGTGCCGGCAAAACGCTGCGCGCAATGGGTGCGTAACGGGCGGCCAACGGCGGGTCAACGCGCAACTTGAGCAGCACGGAC